>JAUVLC010000096.1 GCA_030595925.1 Clostridia bacterium
TAGTTTTTCTTAATTTCTCTAAATAAATATCCAGGGAATCTTTGTTACGCTGAAAAACAATATTGTGCTGTTCTTCTATAGCTCTTTTTAACAATTTCCTTGTAGTTTTAACTACACTATGTCCATCAAAACGACTATTCAATTTATTTCTAACAATTTCATACCCAAATGCATGGAAAGTTTGTACTGTAACTCCTTCATCTCTTGTAAAATGTTCTGCGACGGGAATCCCTTTGCTCTTTAACCTTTGCTTCATTTCATCTGCTGCTTTTTTATTAAATACAAGTGCCAATATGGAATTGGGTTCAATCCCCTTGTTTAGTAATTGTGCAATTCTGTTGATTAACGTTTTAGTTTTTCCAGAACCAGCAGGGGCCAAAACCCTAATTAGTCCTGTAATAAAATCCAGTGTTCTAAGTTGTGATTCATCTTTTTTTAAGTCTTCATCGATTGGATATTCTTTGGAGCTCACCGTAGAGCTAATCTTCTCTATTTTCTCTATACAAGAATCTATATCAGTATAGATTTCTGAACCTGTAAAGTGAATAATTCTATAATGTTCTTTGCTTAACTCTTTATCACGTTCCTTATCTCGATAAGGATTATGATATTCCCTTCCATCACACTCTACGATTATCTTTTGGTTATTACTCTCTACTAAAAAATCTATACAAAATCGACCTAATTTAACTTGTGGAGTAAAGAATATATTTTTCTTTTCTAAAGCTTCTTTCATAATCTGTTCAATCGGTGTATAAATAGTTTTTTCCCATGAAGTTTCTATAAACCTTGGTGATGAAAATTTGTAATTTACTTGATCTATTAAGTCTATCAATTGCTCGATAAAAAGGAAATTGAAAACTTTTTGCAAATCGGTATGAATCGTTCCACTTGTTATTTGTTTTCTGTTATAATCATCAGCATCGTTCTTGCTAAAGAAGCAAATGGACTTATTTTTATAAAAAGCGGGATATACTAATTTATTTACAAATGGATCGATAAATTTCTGGAGGTCTATGATATCAACGTCTTGATAAATTAACACAAAATCAATTGTATCATCAATATTAGGAAGTTTACCATCTTTTAAATAATCAGAAGATTTAAATACAACTCGTTTACGATTAGTGGCTTTTACTTGAGTTAAAAAACTAAAGAATAAATTATCATCGGCATTGAATATAGAAATTCCTTTCCCAGATTGAATATGATATTTAATGTTTTCAAAATAATACGCAAACAATTCGTTATTCATACTTAATATCCTATAAATCTCTTTTTATTTCCTATTTTTTTTATCAAATAATTAAGTATTGCGGCACTAAAATTGTTATGGAATTGCAAATAATTATATCCTTCAAAAGTGTTTTATGGTAAATAGTCATCTTTGTTAAGTCTGACATTACTTGTTTTCCTCGGATAAATAAATTTATTTGCACAAACAAGCAACTTAAACTGCACAAAGCAAAGGCGCAAACCCGAGTCCCATTAAGCATATACGAAATTTGGGCAAACAAAATAAACCAGTGCTGTTTCGGGGACGTTATCAAAATGTCAAGTTATAGTTTTTTCTCTCTTTTTTATCTCCTAAATCCAATTTTTTTGCGGGGTTTTTCCGGAGGTTCCAAGGGTGTCATTAATTCACGAATTGCCTGAAATACTATTGCAAATTGTTTATCGTATTTCTTTTCCATTGCTTCTATCTTTCGTTTTAAATCTACATGGGTTGTAAGCATTTGCCGAAGTTTAGTAAAAACCCTCATTATTTGGATGTTTACTTCTATTGCTCTTTCACTATTTAAAACACTTGAGAGCATTGCAACACCATTTTCTGTGAAGCATAAGGATATGCACGTCTTGCCCCTCCCCAACTTGAAGTCACAATTTGTGATTTCAAGATCTTATGCTCTTTTTCACTAAGCTGGAACATAAAATCTTTCGGAAACCGTTTAATGTTGCGCTTTACTGCCTGTATAAGTATTCGAACTTCAACCCCATATAGTTGTGCCAAGTCTGTACTGAGCATTACCTTGTGTTTCCGGATTAAATAAATTTTGCTTTCTATTGGTTGTATTGGAATGATTGCTTTTTTAGTCATTTTATTTCCTCGTTTTTCCTTTTATTAAACAAAGGTAAAATATGTTTTGAACGACTTAGCAAATTTTCATAAGATTATGTGCAGTAAGTGAGAAAAACATATAAAAAGACAGCTCCATAAAGAGATTTTTGAAAAATACGAATTTTGTAGTCGCAAACTTTAGTTTGCGTGAAAATGTGGTAATATTTGGTAATAATCAGCAAAAAAATTCGCCGGCTGAAGCCGTCGGCTACCGTTTTTCAACAATCTCTAAATGGAGCGACTACAAAATAAAAATTAACTATCCAACAAAACCTAATCATAAAAAATAAAGACAACAAAGTAACCCCATAGCCGGGCTACGGAAATTACAAGTTAATTTCTGATTTTAAATATTCATTTATTGACTGAGCGGCATGCTTACCTGCTCCCATTGCTTCTATAACCGTAGCCGAGCCGGTAACGATATCCCCTCCCGCCCAGACCTTTTCTTTAGATGTTTTTCCTGTTTTTTCATCAGTAACAATATAACCCCACTTATTCATCTTTAAATCCGGAACAGTAGAAAGAAATAAGGGATTGGCTTTGGTCCCCACCGCTATAATTACCTCATCCACCTCTAATTCAAACAGACAGTTTCGGGGACGTTGTCAAGATGTCAAGTTATAGTTTCTATCTTTAACAAGTTTCTCCCTATTTCTACGCCACTGATAAATCCAAGTTTTTGCTTACTCCAACTCTTTAGCACACGAAACTGCATTGTTTTTCTTCCTCTTCTTTTTATCTTCTCTTTTTAAGTTTCCCAATTGGAAACTTAAAAAAACGAAACAAAAAATTTTATTTCTCGTCGGAAAATATTTTTTTACCTTTTTTTCTTGACAAAAAAGTTAAAAAATGATATCCTTGTAATGAATCACGATGAGAGGGCACACCTAAGGTTTCGTCCGAAGGTTACTCCCTCTTTTTTTTTATATTCTTTACATACTCTAACTTTCTTTTAAGCTCATTCATAAAAACAATATAAGGCTTTATTTTCCTAAACAGGGAAGAAAATTTGTTTTTATTTGGAATCATTAATTTTAACAGTTTGTTATTTTTTATAAGATAATCCACTAAACAATAAAAGTCACCATCCCCGCTAACAATCAAAGCTCTATCGTAGTTTTCATATTCAATCATTGCATGAAGAACCAATTCAGCGTCAACATTCCCTTTTACTTTCTTGTTTTTTAATTCAAGTGTTGGTTTGAAAACCAAAATATACCCGTACTGCTGTAAATTAATATACAAATCTTGATTTTGGGCTACATATCCTATAAAAAGAAAAGCCTTTGTCACATTATATTTATCCTGAAGGTATCTTCTAAATCTTCTGAAATTTAACACCCAATTTTGCTCACGAATTGAAAGGTTTAAATTTGGCTATCTATAAATGCATAATTATTTTGTTTTTTTATCATTTGATTCCTTTTCATCTCCTAAACCCAATTGCGGGGTTTTCCCGGGGATGTCATTAGTTCCTGGATTACCTGAAATACTATTGCAAATTGTTTGTCGTATTTCTTTTCTATTGCTTCTATTTTTCGTTGCATATCTTTATGAGTCATGATAATTTACTTCAATCCGGTAAATGTTCTCATAATTTGAATATTTACTTGCTAAATACACCAATATACTTTTCGTTTTTTCCATACTTTAAAACTTTAAAACACCTTCCCCCCAAGTCAGTTCTTACGTTACATTCCGATGTCTCCTTTTCTTTCCTCAAATTCCTTAATCATTTTTGCAATCTCGAAAGCAAAAAATAACGGAAGGAAATAAACATCACACTGTTTATATTTTTTTATTTTCATTACATCTTTATTTAAAATAAAAGCTCTTTTAGAATTATACTTATCTATAAATGCTTTTACATTTTTAAAAATCTTTTCACTTTTAGAGGCTTTAACCTCTATCGGAATTAATTCTCTCCCGATCTGTATAACAAAATCTATTTCTGTTTGATTTCTTTTTCTCCAAAAATATATCCTTTGATCAATAGATAGATTTTTTTTCAATTCCCAAAACATACAATTTTCCACAAGTTTACCCAAATCCATCCGAAAATCTAAAAGAGAAAAATCATTCAAAATACTATTACGGATACCATTATCATAAAAATATGTCTTATGCGCCTTCACTAATTCTTTTTCTCTATTTGTATAAAAAGGAGGCAAAAGGAAATTTACAAAAGTATGTTCAAGCATAAATATATCTTTTCTAATATAATACCTCTCTATCCCTAATTTGGCAGCTATATTATCAATAACAAGTATATTTCCGATTCGATTTGCCATAATTTTAATAAACCGGTTAAAATGAATAATTCTTTCTTGTTCTATTAATCCTCTTATATCTTTTTGAAAATAAGTAGTATAAAGATTAACCAGCATATCTTTTTTTTCTTCTATCTGATTTTCCAGGACAACCGCCGGCATTCCACCAAAAACGAGGAATTCAGCAAAATCTTGTTGATAAGAATCAATTATTGATTTGGGCAAAACATCTCCAAATTTAATTTCGGGAAGACTTCTATCCTTAAATCTAATATATTCATAAAAATCTAATGGAAATATATGAACTTCTCTTTTTCGACCTGCAAGAGATTCTTTCATTTTTTTCTGTATTTCTACTGAAGAAGACCCGGAAACAACAATTTTTATATTCTCTCTATCATCATAAAAAGACTTAAGTAATGAATTTACCTGTGGTATATATTGAAATTCATCAATAAATAAATACAATTTTTCTTTGCTCAATGAAGGATAAGTATATTTAAGATGCCTTAATATATCTTCATACCGTTGGGAAAAAATATCCAGTTGGTGCGGCAATTCCATATTAAAATAAGCAGTAGTTTTTCCTTGAGAAGAAAGTTTTTGTTCCATACATTTAAGTAAAGTCGTCTTACCTACTTGACGACTTCCTATTAATATTATAATTTCTCTTCTGTCAAGAAGTTTGTATAATTTTGATAATATTTTTCGTTCTTTAACTACCATTACCTCACCCTTCTTTTTTTATCTGTGTACTTTTGAATATATTTTACAAAATACATACTTATTTGTCAACAATATTTTCACAATACACATTTCAGGGACAGGGACGTTATCAAGATGTCAAGATATAGTTTCTCTCTTTAACAAGTTTCCCTCTCTCCTTTTCATCTCCTAAACCCAATTTTTTTGCGGGGTTTTTCCGGGGGTTCCGGGGATGTCATTAGCTCACGGATTACCTCAAAAATTGCGCTTATTTCTTCGTCCTTCTTCTCCATTCTTCTTTCCAGCTGATTTAGTTTTTGAGCAAGTTCTTTATGCGTAGAAATCATTTCCCGAAGCCTAATAAATGTTCTTATTATCTGTATATTAACATGAATAGCGACTTCGCTATTTAATACACTTGAAAGCATTGCCACTCCGGGTTCTGTAAAGGCATACGGAAAGCTGGTAGAATGTTTTAATGTTTTGAACCGGTCACAATTTGTGACCAGTTCATTTTTCTCGCTTTTATTGAGCTCAAACATAAAATCAGGAGGAAACCTTCCTTTATTTCTTTTAACTGCCTGATTGAGAGCTTTTGTGGGCACTCCATATAGCTTAGCCAAATCCCTATCCATCATCACTTTTTTGCCTCTTATTATGAGAATATTGCTCTCTATAGATTTCCGGGGGACTAAATGTGTTAGCGGTTTTCTTTTGCTGACCATAAACTTTTCCTTTCTAACTTCCCTGTTTCCACATCCGATTTCTTCAAATACTTACTTGCCAAATACACCAATATACTTTTCGTTTTTTCCATACTTTAAAACCAAAAGATTGTCCCCCCCTACCCTCTTTTTATAATACCTCCCGCAATCTCTTAAATCTCTCAAATATATCTTGCCTTAAATCATCAATATATTCATCTTGACCATTTTCTTTTTCTACCATTAAGCACCCTCGACTCGATTTCCGTTCAAAATACTCGTTTAAATTTTTAGAAACATCCTTAAAATACCCTTTTTTTCTATATTGCTCTATTTCTTCTAAAATAACATCAATATCTGGAGCATATCTTAATATGAAATACATATAGTGCAAATCTTTTGCTTTTTTTTGCTCATTTTCTCTATCTATAAAGGTTGCTCCCTTATGGAATAGAAAAGATGCCGGTTTAGGACAATAAATTTTATAAGTTTTATTATTTCTTTTATTCTTTACATTTATAGGAATTCTCTGTTCTAAAAGAAAATCAAATTTATCTATTTTATTAACATTAATCTGGAATCCAATAAACTTTTCAATAGTATCTCGTGTGATATCTGAAAAAGCAATAAAATCTATTGGAATTTTTCCCCCTTTATATAATACAACAGGGTATATTTTATTTATCCTTAAATGTCTTTCCTTATAATCTAAAGGAGAAAGTCTCTCAAAAATAGTTTTGGGGTAAACTTTAGTTATTGTATCACTAAAACCAAAATCAATATCAACGGTAGTAACTAATTTTACTACAAGATTATCCCATAAGAATCTTGAATAGATATAAGACATCCAACCACCAACAACTGTAAGGTCCTCGAGATAATTCTTCAAATCCTCTAAAACATTAAAAAACTCTACTTCAATCTGGTCAAGATTAATCAAGATATTTCCCTTCATCTTTTAAGATTCCTTCAAGGTGTTCTGCATGTTCTCTACCACGAGGCTGAAAATTATATAAATCAAGATATAATTGAATATTAGAAACGACATTATAACCATTTATTTTCCGGGAATTAAAAAATAGACTGTTTTTATAATAAGGACGGATTATGTTAAAATTACCCCCCCTTACCAGCTCTTTTAAATCTAATTTCTGTCTCAGTTCTAAAACATCTTTGTCCCAATTTTGAGTGTCAAGATACAGATACACTTGATCCGTCTTTACAAAAGAAGTTATTAAATTAGCCCCTGTATGCAGAGTAACCGCATATTTCTTATTTTTCAAATAAGTCCTTAGTTTTCTTAAAATATTTTTATCCGGAGTATAATAAGTATATATTTCATTTAAGTCAAATTTATATTTTCTCACCCAATCAGCTACAAGTTTATATTTATTTGTAAGCAATGTATAAGTCTTGGGACCTTTATTTATTCTTTCTACATAGCCCTGTTTTATCATTACTTCTAATACACCCTGTGCCATTCCAATACTTACTCCCGGAAAATTTATAAAATCTCTTATTACCCATTTTTTACCAGGATAATGAATCATTTTCCTTAAGATTAGTGTAGCCTTGTCAGCAAAAATATTTTTCAATTTCTTGTTTTTTTTCATAATGTTCACCTTTATCCTAATGTTCACTATTTAATGAACAATATACAACAAGTGAACATTAATGTCAAGAAAAATCTCTACCTTTTTCTTTTGCTATACTTACCGCTCCTTTAAAAGTTTCGGGGACGTTGTCAAGATGTCAAGATATGGTTTCTCTCTTTTTTAGTTTTTAAATTGGAAACAGAAAGAAGTGGAATAAAATATTTTATTTCCCGATGACAAAAAAAATTTAAATTATTTTCTTCACAAAATAATAAAAAAATGGTATTTTTATAGTGAATCACGATGAGAGGGCACACCTAAGGTTTCGTCCGAAGGTTACTCCCTCTCTTTTTTTTATCATTTAATTCCTTTTCATCTCCTAAATCCTATTTTTTTGCGGGGTTTTTCTGGTGGTGTCATTAGTTCCTGGATTACCTGAAATACTATTGCAAATTGCTCGTCGTATTTCTTCTCTATTGCGTCCATCTTTCGCTTTAAGTCTGCATGGGTTGTAAGCATTTGTCTGAGGTTAGTAAAAACCCTCATAATCCGGATATTTACTTCTATTGCTCTCTCGCTATTTAAAACACTTGAGAGCATTGCTACTCCATTTTCAGTAAAAGCATAAGGTTTATATCTTAACCCCATTTTATCCCCAGAATTGGAAGTGACAATTTGGCACCTCCAATTTTCAAACTCCTCTTCTGTTAATTGAAACATAAAATCCAAAGGGAATCTATCAATATTTCTACGCACCTGGCGTTTTAAGTTTTTTACTTCTACACCACAGAGTTCGGCTAAATCCTTATCCAACATTACTTTGTGTTTTCTAAGTAAAAAAATCTTTTACTTTACCCCTACAACAATTCAAAGATAATACGGGTCTCCTTTCCCTACGCAGGCTAAAGAGCCTGCGGCTACCAGATTCCCGCAATTACCATCCTTGCTCTGCTCATTTGGATTTTAAATATTCATTTATTGACTGAGCAGCGCGCTTACCTATTCCCATTGCCTCTATAACCGTAGCCGAACCGGTAACGATATCCCCTCCCGCCCAGACCTTTTCTTTAGAGGTTTTCCCTGTAATCTCATCAGCTATAATATAACCCCACTTATTAAGCTTTAAATCCGGAACAGTAGAAAGAAATAAAGGATTGGCTTTGGTCCCCACCGCTATAATTACCTCATCCACCTCTAATTCAAACTCCGAATTCTCAATGGGTAAAGGCCTTCTGCGGCCGGATTCATCCGGCTCTCCTAATTTAACTTTTAAACATTCCATACTACTCACCCATCCCTCTTTTTTACTTAAAATACGGACAGGCACAGTTAAAAATTTCATTTCAATTCCTTCTTCCTGGGCATTTTCAATTTCTTCTTTTCTTGCCGGCATTTCCTCCATGGAGCGACGATAAACAATATAGACATTCTCCGCTCCCAGGCGTAACGCTACCCGAGCGGAATCCATTGCTACATTTCCTCCCCCGATTACCGCTACTTTCTTCCCTCTCTTAATCGGTGTTGCATACTCAGGAAAACGATATGCTTTCATTAAATTAGCCCTGGTAAGAAACTCATTAGCCGAGTAAACGCCGTTTAAATTCTCACCGGGAATATTCATAAATCTGGGTAATCCCGCTCCGATACCCAGAAAAATTGCCTTATATCCTTGAGCAAATAAATCATCCAGGGTATATGTTTTTCCAATAATTTGATTATTCTCAAGTTCTACACCAAGATGCTGAATATATTCTACTTCCGTTTGCACAATTGCTTTGGGCAAACGAAACTCCGG
>JAUVLC010000028.1 GCA_030595925.1 Clostridia bacterium
GAGGTTCCTAAGGCATATATTGTTTTGAATAAGGGGACTGTTGTTAAAAAGAGTGAAATAATTAGGTATTGCCGCAAACGGTTGGCTAAATATAAAATACCTCATAAAATTGAATTTAGAGAGGGATTTTCTAAAACATCAACCGGTAAGATTCAAAAAAATAAACTTAAACAAGAGAATGGTTTGATATAATGGTAAAGAATAAAATAATACGGGAAATGATTGCTCAGATAGATGATTTTTGTCGAAGAAGAAAGTTAGAATCTTATTTTGTGGGAGGGTTTTTAAGGGATTTATTATTAGATAGAGAAATAAATGACATAGATGTAGTAATAAAAATTATTAAGAAAACTGAATCAGTTGGTGAAATAGCAAGAGAGTTTTCCAACAAAACAAAGGGTTCTTTGGTGCCACTTGACGAAAAAAATGATGTTTATAGGGTAGTATATTCCGGGGGGCTTTATCTTGATTTTTCCAGGATGCGAGGGCAAAACATAAAAGAGGATTTAAGCATAAGAGATTTTACTATAAATGCGATTGCTCTTCCTGTTGCCGATAGTTTTCACATTTTTAGTGCGGGTAAAGATATTATTGATTATGGGGGGGGGAAGAGTGATTTAAAAAGTAAAAAGATAAAAATGGTTAATAAAGAAGTATTTGATGAAGACCCTTTACGTTTATTAAGAGCATACCGGCTATCCGCTGTGTTGGGGTTTAAAATTGAAAATTTGACCAAGAAATTAATTAAGCAAAAAAGTTTTTTAATTAATAAAGTGGCAGGAGAAAGAATAAGAGACGAATTTTTTAAAATTCTCGAAATAGATGAAAGTTATCAGTATATTTTTTCTTTAGGGGAAATAGGGCTCTTAACTGAAATTTTTCCGGAGATAGATATTATGAAGAATGCCGTGGATTGTTATTATCATCAACAGGGATTATGGGAGCATTCTTTAGAAACATTAAATTCATTGGAAGAAATTTTTTTAAAACTATCCGTTTTGTTTCCTCAAAATTATAGTCAGTTGATTAAATACTTAGAAAAGAAAGTCACAGACAATATTAAAAGAAAAAGTGTTCTTAAAATAGGGGCGATTTTTCACGATATAGGTAAACCGGCTACTCTAAAAATTATTGATGGAAAAGTTCGGTTTTTAGGTCATGAAGCGGAAGGATTTAAATTAGCTAAAAGATTATTGCAAAGATTAAAAATAAGTAATAAAATGATAAAAATCGTAGAAAAAATAATTTTACATCACATGCGTCCGGGGAATCTGGCGTCTGCTTCCCAATTGACGGATCGGGCAATAAGTCGGTTTTTTACTGAATTAGGAGAGGAAGGGGTGGGTGTGTTACTTGTTTCTTTAGCTGATCATTATTCATATAGAAAAGTAAAAATAAAGAGAAATGAAATGAAAAAACAATTAATGATTACTTCTGAAATGCTGGGAAGTTTCTATCAAAGGAGAAAAAAATTTTTACCCAGGCCCTTTTTAAAGGGGGATGATTTAATGCGTATTTTTGGTTTATCCGAAGGGCCTCAGATAGGGAAGCTCTTGAAGTTAATAGTGGAAGCACAGGTTGAAGGGGAAATTAAGACTAAAAAGAAAGCAATAGATTATGTTAAAAATTTCATAGAAAAAAAACATTAAAAAATTATTCATATTTTTTGTCATTAACCTTTTTTGTTTATAATCGACGGGTTAAATTTTATCTTGACAAGAAAAACTATTTATGATATACTTCCTCCACTGAAAAAAGAAGATCATCTTCCTGCCGTAAAGTCCGCAGAAAGGTCTATTCTTAAAAGTTAATTTTCGAACGAAAAAAAATTGATTAAAAAAAATATTGACAAATTATTTGGAATTGTATACAATACACTTTCGAAAAAAATATAGTTATTGATTTTCTTGTTCTTTGGGATATGTAGGGAAACTAAATTAGGATGCCAGTGGACACTATGATTTTAAATTTTGGAGAGTTTGATCCTGGCTCAGAGCGAACGCTGGCGGCGCGCTTAACACATGCAAGTCGAACGGTTTAATGTTTTTGATGAGTTGATTAGGTAGCAATACTTAAGATTCTCTGAAGAAATATTAAATAGTGGCAAACGGGTGAGTAACACGCAGATAATCTACCTTTAAGAGGAGGACAACCTAGTGAAAACGAGGCTAATACTCCGTATTGTTATTATTTCCATGAATTAATAATGAAAGGTTTATTTTCGGATAAATGCTTAAAGATGAGTCTACGTCCTATCAGCTAGTTGGTAAGGTAATGGCTTACCAAGGCAACGACGGGTAGCCGGCCTGAAAGGGTGATCGGCCACATTGGAACTGCGACACGGTCCAAACTCCTACGGGAGGCAGCAGTGGGGAATTTTCCGCAATGGGCGAAAGCCTGACGGAGCGACGCCGCGTGGAGGATGAAGTCTTTCGAGTTGTAAACTCCTGTCAGGTGGGATGAATTTCTTGCTTGTCAAGAAATGACAGTACCACCAGAGGAAGTCTCGGCTAACTACGTGCCAGCAGCCGCGGTAATACGTAGGAGACAAGCGTTGCTCGGAATTACTAGGCATAAAGAGCGTGTAGGTGGTTGTATAAGTCAAATGTGAAAGCTCATAACTCAATTGTGAGACTGCATTTGAAACTATATGACTTGAGTGGAGGAGAGGGAAGTGGAATTTCCAAAGTAGCGGTGAAATGCTTAGATATTGGAAAGAACACCAGCGGCGAAGGCGACTTCCTGGCCTCAAACTGACACTGAGACGCGAAAGCTAGGGGAGCAAACAGGATTAGATACCCTGGTAGTCCTAGCCGTAAACGATGGGTACTAGGTATAGTGGGTGTTAAATCCCTCTGTGCCGAAGCTAATGCATTAAGTACCCCGCCTGGGGAGTACGACCGCAAGGTTGAAACTCAAAGGAATTGACGGGGGCCCGCACAAGCGGTGGAGCATGTGGTTTAATTCGACGCAACGCGAAGAACCTTACCTGGGTTTGACATGTACTTGAATACTATAGAAACATAGTAGGCCGCAAGGACAAGTACACAGGTGCTGCATGGCTGTCGTCAGATCGTGTCGTGAGATGTTTGGTTAAGTCCCGCAACGAGCGCAACCCTCATCCTTAGTTACCATCCTTGATTTATCAAGAGGGACTCTAAGGAAACTGCTCCGGATAACGGAGAGGAAGGTGGGGATGACGTCAAGTCCTCATGGCCCTTATGTCCAGGGCGACACACGTGCTACAATGGTCGGTACAAAGGGCTGCAATACGGTAACGTGGAGCTAATCCCAAAAAGCCGGCCTCAGTTCAGATTGAGGGCTGCAACTCGCCCTCATGAAGGAGGAATCGCTAGTAATCGCGCATCAGCCACGGCGCGGTGAATACGTTCCCGGGCCTTGTACACACCGCCCGTCACACCACGAAAGTTGGCTGTAACAGAAGTCGTTATGCTAACCCTTTTTGAGGGAGGCAGACGCCCAAGTTATGGTTAGTAATTGGGGTGAAGTCGTAACAAGGTAGCCGTATCGGAAGGTGCGGCTGGATCACCTCCTTTCTTAAGGAGTAAAAATAAAAATAAGTAAGTAAAAGAAGTGTTTCATTGGCATCCTAATTTAGTTTCAAAGATAAACCGGTTGGCGGTTTAAAATTTTAGGTCTGAGTTTTAAATTGTAACTAAGTGAAAAACTAGACTGGGCCTATAGCTCAGTTAGTTAGAGCGCACCCCTGATAAGGGTGAGGTCCTCCGTGCAAATCGGAGTAGGCCCACCAGTTACCTGATTAAGTCAGTATCGAAATTAAAGGTCTGGCAGTAAAGGACCTTTGATTTTATTTTGGGTACAGGTAGACGGAATTTTGAAGAATTGGTTTTATCGGAAGAAAAAAAATATAATGGTGAATAGAATAAATTTCCTATTTTGATTTTGGATTATGGGCGGGGGTGTAGCTCAGCTGGGAGAGCGGCTGCCTTGCACGCAGTAGGTCGCCCGTTCAAATCGGGTCACCTCCACCACTATAAAGAAACTACAAAATAATAATAATATTTAGATATAATGAAGAAATGTTTTATTAATTAAGTAATTTGCTCTTTGATAATTGAATAATGTATATGAGGTATAATGCGTTAAATGGAATTATAACAAGTAAAATAGTAATAAGTAGAATTAATTAATATGGTCAAGCTTAGTAAGGGCACATAGTGAATGCCTTGGTATCAGAGTATGAAGAAGGACGTGGTAAGCTGCGAAAAGCCTCGGGGAGGTGCAAACAACCTATAATCCGGGGATTTCCGAATGGGGAAACCCGTTCCGATTAATCTCGGAACATCCATGGCTGAATATATAGGTCATTGGCGAGTAACCAAGCGAAGTGAAACATCTCAGTAGCTTGAGGAAAAGAAAACGAATGTGATTTCCTAAGTAGTGGCGAGCGAACGGGAAACAGCCTAAACTGAATTTACGTGATAGCCTGTATAGCGTTGTAAATTCAGGGTTGTAGGATATGATTGGTTCTAAGTACGGTTAGAACGAGAAGTTACAAAATTATCTTTTAGTCGAATAGTTCTGGAAAGACTAACCAAAGAAGGTGAAAGTCCTGTAAACGAAAAGAGATGATCTTCTTGGATTATATTCCTGAGTACTACGGGACACGAGGAATCTTGTAGGAAGCAAGCCCGACCACGGGTTAAGGCTAAATACTAACTGATAACCGATAGTGAACTAGTACCGTGAGGGAAAGGTGAAAAGAACCCCTGATGGGGAGTGAAATAGTACCTGAAACTGTGTGCTTACAAGCTGTCGGAGTCCGCTTTATGCGGATGACGGCGTGCCTTTTGTATAATGAGCCTGCGAGTTACTTGATGTAGCAAGGTTAATTCCTTAAAGGAAGGAGCCGTAGGGAAACCAAGTCTTAATAGGGCGATTAGTTGCATTAAGTAGACCCGAAACCAAGTGATCTATCCATGGACAGGGTGAAGTTCCGGTAAGACGGGATGGAGGCCCGAACTGTTGGTTGTTGAAAAAACTCTAGATGAGCTGTGGATAGGGGTGAAAGGCCAATCGAACTTGGTGATAGCTGGTTCTCCTCGAAATAGCTTTGGGGCTAGCCTTGTAGTATAAGTAATGGCGGTAGAGCACTGGATAGAGTAGGGCCCTGACCGGGGTTCCAAATCTAACCAAACTCCGAATGCCATTATGTTCACTACAGGAGTCAGAACGTGAGGGATAAGCTTCACGCTCAAAAGGGAAAGAGCCCACACCATCTGTTAAGGTCCCTAAAGTATGCTAAGTGGTAAAGGATGTGAGATTACTCATACAGCCAGGAGGTTGGCTCAGAAGCAGCCATCCTTTAAAGAGTGCGTAATAGCTCACTGGTCAAGTGATTTTGCGCCGAAAATGTACGGGGCTTAAGTATACTACCGAAGCAATGGGGGGTTGGATTATTTATAATTTGATCTCGGTAGGGGAGCGTTCTGTTTTGGTTGAAGTTCTATCGTGAGGTAGGGTGGACGAAACAGAAGTGATAATGCAGGCATAAGTAGCGAAAAGGTCTGTGAGAAACAGACCCGCCGAAAGTCTAAGGTTTCCTTGAGTAAAGTTAATCTGCTCAGGGTCAGTCGATCCTAAGTTGAGGCCGAAAGGCGTAGACGATGGATATCAGGTTAAAATTCCTGAACCACCTAAATTGCGTTATTAAACTTTAGGGGACGTAGAAGGGTAGATCATCGCACGGGACGGAAGTGTGCGTTCAAGTCTGGATGTCCAATTGTTAAAATTGGAACGAAAGACGAGTAGGATCCGGACAAAAGGAAGGAGAACTGATTAAACCTTTTACCAAGAAAAGCTTTAAAGTTGAGTTATTTAGGTGTTCGTACCACAAACCGACACAGGTAGACGAGGCGAGAATCCTAAGGCGCTCGAGAGAACTCTTGTTAAGGAACTCGGCAAATTAACTCCGTAACTTCGGGAGAAGGAGTGCCCCGCCCTTTCTGTTCATAAAAATGTGTATAGTTGATTCGAATTGAAGATTAAACATAATTAAATAGATACATAATTTTTTATGGATAGAAAGGGCGGGGTTGCAGTGAAGAGGCCCAGGCGACTGTTTAACAAAAACACAGGACTCTGCTAAAACGAAAGTTGATGTATAGGGTCTGACGCCTGCCCGGTGCTGGAAGGTTAAGGGGAGTTGTTAGCTTTGGTAACAGAGCGAAGCAGCGAACTTAAGCCCCGGTAAACGGCGGCCGTAACTATAACGGTCCTAAGGTAGCGAAATTCCTTGTCGGGTAAGTTCCGACCTGCACGAATGGCGTAACGATCTGGGCGCTGTCTCAACAAGAGACTCGGCGAAATTGTGATTCCTGTGAAGACGCAGGATACCCGCATCTAGACGGAAAGACCCCGTGGAGCTTTACTGTAGCTTAATATTGAATTATGGAATCATTTGTGTAGGATAGGTGGGAGGCGATGAAATTCTGGCGCTAGCTGGGATGGAGCCAACCTTGAAATACCACCCTGATTATTTTGTGATTCTAACCTTAGCCCTTTATCAGGGTGAGGGACAATGTTAGGTGGGCAGTTTGACTGGGGCGGTCGCCTCCAAAAATGTAACGGAGGCGCCCAAAGGTTTCTTCAGTACGAATAGAAATCGTACATTGAGTGTAAAGGCATATGGAAACTTGACTGCGACCCATACAAGGGGAGCAGGTGTGAAAGCAGGGCTTAGTGATCCGGCGGTTTGAGAGTGGAATTGCCGTCGCTCAACGGATAAAAGCTACCCCGGGGATAACAGGCTTATCTCCTCCAAGAGTTCATATCGACGAGGAGGTTTGGCACCTCGATGTCGGCTCATCGCATCCTGGGGCTGTAGCAGGTCCCAAGGGTTTGTCTGTTCGCCAATTAAAGCGGTACGTGAGCTGGGTTCAATACGTCGTGAGACAGTATGGTCCCTATCTGATGCGGGCGTAGGATATTTGAAAGGAGCTGTCCTTAGTACGAGAGGACCGGGATGGACGAACCTCTGGTGTACGAGCTGTTCCGCCAGGAGCATACGTTCGGTAGCTATGTTCGGATGGGATAAACGCTGAAAGCATATAAGTGTGAAGCCCACCTTAAGATAATATATCCCTCTTGATGAATAATCAAGACTAAAGACACCATGAAGACTACATGGTTGATAGGCTGGAGGTGTAAGGTCCGTAAGGATTTTAGCTGACCAGTACTAATTTGTCGTGCGGCTTGGCCATATTTTTTAATTTTACTTTTTATGTAGGAAAAATTATAATTTGTATAACGGAGAGGAATATATGGGAAAGATATGGTATATCCTTGGTGGGGTTCTATGTGCGGTTATATTATTGTATATATTTAAAAGAGATTTTTTTATAGATGCCTATTATCAATTTACGGATATGGTATATAGAATTTCCCATCCGGATGCAAATTTTTAGTAGTATTAATGATTAATGTAATTCCCGGTGGTTATTGCGGTGGGGTCACACCCGTTCCCATTCCGAACACGGAAGTTAAGCTCACCAGCGCCGATGGTACTATACTGGTAACGGTATGGGAGAGTAGGTCGCCGCCGGGTTTTTTATTTGGTATTGTTTGATGGATGTTATGTTAGTCTTATCTAAAGGTTATTTTGTTAAATAAAAATTTTAAGATAAAATAAAAGGTTGAAAAGTGATTAGGTTTTTTAGTGTTTTGATTATAATACTAAATTTACCGTTTTCATTATCTTTTGCTGCTGGAATTTTTTCTACTGTTTCTTCCCGGGCAGGAGAAGTAAATACGGAAATTTATAATGTTTTAGTTGAAAAAAAAATAAAGCTTGAAGATACAAATGAGCAAAAAATTGATTACGAATTAAAACAGGAATTAACAGTTTTAAAAACAATTATTGCAATTGCTTACAATATAAATTTTTATTTCAAAGCTGGTTTTGTTAATTCCGAAATACAAATCAATAATAATAAATATTCGGGCCAAAGTGATGTTTCTATGTATGGAGGAGGGATAAAATATATATTTTTCCCCGATACGATAATAACCCCTGCTGTCATTTTTGATTTGGGAGTGACCTCTTCATTTAATCGATTGAATACATTAAAAATAAATAATTTTAAAGAAAAAATAAATACTACATTGGATATTTTAGAATATCACAGTGCATTAATAATTAGTAAAAGATTTAACTTTTTTGAACCGTTTGGGGGTGTTAATTTTTCTATTAATCAGATAAAATGGGAAAATGAAGATACACAGGAACAATTTAAAGGAACGGGCAATAATAAGTTAGTTCCTTTTATTGGAAGCAAGGTTTTGTTTTATCCATTGCTTTCTTTAATTATAGAAATGGATTTTATTGACGGAATGAGCGTTGGAGCGGGGTTGAATTTTAAGTTTTGAAAATGCCGCGGTACCCAGATGATTGAGGGAGTGGTTTGCAAAACCGCTGATATTATATACAAACGATAAACATTTACGGGTTTTTTTCAATATTAATGAATGCCAATATAAAAGGTACAATTATTAAATTTTAATTAGATATATTTTGATAGTAATGATTAAAAAGGGATTGTATGTGTGAAAGTAAGAGTAAAATAAAAGATTTAATTATAATTCCCATAGGGTTAATACTTCTATTTCTGCTTTGTTTATTTACATTAAAAGTTTTCGGTTTAATTAATTTGCCAAGATTTATTAATTTAGTAGATGAAAATAAAACAATATCAATAACCTTAAATGATAAAATGAAACAAAATCTTCAAAAGGCTGAAGAAACTATAGTAATTGCAAATACCACGTTAAAAAGTTCATCCATTGTGTTGTCTTTTATGTCAATTGCTTTTGCATTAATAGTTTTTTTTGGATTTAAACAAATTAATGAGGTTTATATAATAAGAAATAAGTTAGAAAGAGAGTATCATGAATCAAAAGAATTGAGACATAAAATAAAAAAAGAAGTTGATATTTTTAATAAAATATCCAGTGCAAAATTCCTTTATGCCCAAAAAGAATATGATCAAGCTTGGGATTTGATAGAGCCTGTGTCAAATGACATATCCTATGAAGTTCCTTTATATAAAGGACTTATAAATTATAGACAAAAAGATATTCTTAATGCTATTAGTAATCTTGAAGATGCATTAAAACATCCTGATAATAATGAAAAAGCGCGGACTTTATGTGATATTGGAAATTGTTTGTTTGAAAAAGAGCAATATGAACAAGCAATAATACGTTATGAAAACGTCATTACTATAAAAAGTAATTATTTACCTGCCTATAATGGCAAAGCAAGAGCATTGAAAAGACTAGGGGATAGGGAGGGAGCAATTAAGATATTAGAAAAGTTGGTTTTACTGGATAAAGATTATGAATCAGCTTACTATAATATTGCCTGTTATAAAAGTATTTCAAAAAAACCTGAAGAGGCTATTGATAATTTGAAGAAAGCAATTGAATTAAATAAGGAAAATATAGGATTGGCAAAAGAAGATAAAGATTTTGATAATATTAGAAATAATCAAGAATTTAAAAAGGTGATAAAAAATTCTTGACAGATTAAAAAATATGAAGTATATTTATATTAGGATACAGAATAGGGGGTGATTGAAGTGAAAGATAAAGGGCATGGGCCAATTTAAATTAGTTGTATAAATACTTTAAGGTGCATATGGAAAGGTGAGAACTTTTATTTATTATTTAAAATAGATAAAAGTTTTTTTATTTTTCTCAAAATTGAAGTATATTTATAATTTAACTATAACAAAAAAGCTTTATGTATCAATGAAGAGAAATAGATAGAAGTGTCAAGATTTATCCTGATTTTCAAAAAATAAACCATTGACAAGAGCCTTAAAATATGGTATTTAAAACAAGCTTGGGATGAATTATGTTTTTGAGATGACAGGGGTTTTTGACAATTATGGCGCGGTACCCAAGTGGTTAAGGGAGCGGTCTGCAAAACCGCGATTCGCCGGTTCGAGTCTGGCCCGCGCCTTGAAATCTTATAAAATAAGGGCGGTTAGCTCAGCTGGTTAGAGTACTTGCTCGACACGCAAGGGGTCACTGGTTCGATTCCAGTACCGCCCACCATTAAAAAAACAATTACTGGATTATGATTTTTATTCTAAAAAAAATGTTAATTTTAGAAATCGAAAAGGTAGAGCAGGATGGGATATTTTCTCATTCTGCTTTTTTATTTTCCCGCAGAAAAATAAGAGGGGTGGCTAATAGATTGTTTTTTAACTAATTTCCTCTTATTTTCCACAATTTTAGTTGACTTTTTACTTATTCCAATGATATAATTTTATCTATAAAAATTGTTTAAATTTTGTTTAAAAAAAAAGGGGAGGTAAGCAATGGTTGAGGAAGTTTATAATAACAATAACGATGAGACGATTATTTCCAGTCCGCGGGAATCAAAAGTAAATATATCTAATATTTTATTTGGATTTTTATTTTTAACTCCTCCCAACCTGGGAAAAGAAGTTTTTTTTAATAAAAAAAAGGTAATAATAGGCCGTGATGAAAATTCGGATATTTGGTTGGATGATTTAGAAGTTTCCCGCAAGCATGCGGTTATTGTTTTAGAAAAAAAACAATATATTTTAAGGGATTTAGATAGTACTAATGGGACATTTCATAATGGAAAAAAAATAAGGGAAATTGCTTTAAAATATGGTGACCGTGTAAAAATAGGTAGTGTTTCTATGAAAGTAGTATTGAAAGACAAATTAACTGAAAAGCCGGTAAAAACTTACGAAATCAAGTGATTCAATTATTTCTCAGCAAGATAGTGTGTGCCGAAGGGGTATTCCTCATAACTTTTGCGTAGCAAGTTGCGGGGAATTAAACGCGGGATCATTTACTGAGTCCTTCGACTGAGTTTATGCTGAGCCCTTCGACTACGCTCAGGATAAACTCAGCTGAAGTGCTCAGGATTAATTCGACTACAGAGTTTTTCCAGAAAAAAACTCTAAGTCTCATTGAATAAATAAGGATTAATTTGTGAATAAAATAACGAGAAATTATACGGTTATAGAAGAAATAGGTAGAGGAGGGATGGCTGTTGTTTATAAAGGATGGCAGCGATTTTTAGATCGTCCTATAGTTATTAAAGAATTACTTCCCCTTTCCAATGGAGGAGATGAATTTATAAAGAGGTTTGAAAGAGAAGCGAAAGTAGTAGCAAATTTACAACACGAAAATATTGTAATTATTCATGATGGGTGGAAAGAAAGAGAAAAAATTTATATTATAATGGAATTTATTGATGGTATTGACTTAAAAAAATTATTGGTTAAAAAGAGACAGATACCTGTGCTACTTTCTATTTATATTATGTGGTCATTAACCAAAGCATTGGAGTATGCTCATGAAAAAAAGATTATTCATCGTGATATAAAACCGGGTAATGTTTTGATTTCTAAACGGGGTGATGTCAGGTTAGTAGATTTTGGAATTGCCCGGGATCTTAATAGTTTGGGATTAACTTACACGGGAGAAATGTTAGGAACTCCTGCTTATATGTCTCCGGAACAGATTAAAGGAGAAAAAGTTGACGTGTTTACGGATATTTTTTCTTTAGGGGTAATTACTTATGAAATGATCGGTGGTAAGCATCCTTTTTGTAATGAGGATAATGATGAAGTAAAAGCAGGAACTATATTAGAAAAAAAACAAGAGAATATCAAAAAAATAAAACCGGAAGTTCCAAATGATATAGCTAAAATTTTAAATATTTGTTTAATGAAAGATTTTGGAAAACGGCATGAAAATATGGAAATAATAAGAAGAATATTGGATAAGTATGTAAAAAAATATTCTCAGAAAAGTTTAGCTCAGGATTTAGAAAATTTTATTAGTGATTCTCTTCCCTTGAAAAAACAGGAAGAAACACAAAAAACACAACAGATAAAACGAATAGAAAGAACGGAAGTGGCGGAGATATCCGAAGACAGGAAACAAGAAGATAGAATAAACGAATTAGCCTTAAGGGTTTACCTGGTAACTTTTTTGTTTGGGTGTGTTGGCTTAGTGGTGGGGAAATATATATATTTATATTTTAAATAAACATAAGAAAGAAAAAGCAATTATTAAAAATAACCTAACGGGAAAAACGAGAAAAACAAGAAAAACAAGAATGGGGACAGAGAGATTTGAACTCTCACAGCCTTTCAGCCATAGCGTTCTGAGCGCTACGCGTATGCCGGTTCCGCCATGTCCCCCTGAATATTTTATATCTTGTTATTTTTGTTTAATTGAAATATAATAACAAAGTTAGCATATCTTAACAGATTAAAAATTGGTTTGTCAATTATTAAATAGTTAATTTTTCGTTTTCAGAAAAAATGAATGAAAAAAAGGCAAAAAAATGAGAAGAAAAGAGATAATAAATGCGTGTTTTGGTTACTAATGATGATGGAATACATAGCAAAGGATTGGATATTTTAGTTCGAAGACTAAAAAAGAAAGCACAGGTCTTTGTAGTAGCCCCGGATAGGGAAAGAAGTGCGGTAAGTCATTCTTTGACTTTAAACAAGCCTCTTCGGATAAAAGAAATTGAAGAAAATGTTTTTCTTGTTGATGGGACTCCGGCAGATTGTGTACGATTGGGTCTTTTAGATATTTTAAAGAAAGAAAATATTGATATGGTAATTGCCGGAATAAATATGGGCCCTAATTTAGGTGATGATGTTCTTTATTCGGGAACGGTTGGAGCGGCGATAGAAGGAACTATTTTGGGGGTGCCTTCACTGGCTGTTTCTTTAGTGGCCAAATGTAATTTTCATTTTAAGACAGCTGCTGAAATTTCTTGTCGGATAATTGATAAAGTTTTACAAAAGGGTTTACCTAAAGGTATTTGTTTTAATATTAATGTGCCTAATTTGCCGATAAAACAAGTAAAAGATTTTAAAATTACCCGGCAGGGGAAAAGAATTTATGGTAAAGAAATTGAGAAAAGGGTAGATCCGAGAGGGTTTATATATTACTGGGTTGCAAGTGGAAGAGTGCATAATATAAAGGAGAAAGGTACGGATGTAGAAGCTATTGAAGAAAAAAAAGTATCAATAACCCCTTTACAAATAGATGTTACTGCTCATCAATATTTAAAAGAAATTCGAAGATGGAAATTTTAAACTCAAATTGTATTTACTTATGGTCAATACAATTTGAGTCAAAGATTTATTATATTGCTCAAAACAGGCCTTATTAATGAGGGCTTATTGAAAAATGTAAATCCGTCTCAGGCGGACAAAATATTAACGGGATAGATATGTAAGTGACTACAAAAATGTGATTAAAAGGGTACGAAATTTGTATAAAACTACCAAAAACTTTGTATTTTTGATTGCCTATAAATTTTTTAGTAAGCCTTGAGAACACAGATATTGAAAAAATTATACTGATTTTGTCGTCTAAGTTTTAATCTGTGTAATCTGTTTTTTAATCTGTGAAATCAGGGATTGCTGATTTTTTCAGCAAACCCTAATTATGAAAAAGAAAGGGGGTGAGAAATAATGAAAAGAATATTATGTTTTTTAATTAGTTTCGTTGTAATTCTTTATGTTGGTAGTTCTTTTTGCTATTCGGGGGAGGAGAATGTTACAACACAGTCAGGTACTTCAGAGATTGCAAAACCGGTTGAACCTGTTTCGGTGGAAGAAAAAGAAAAAAAGGTTCGATATCAGGAGGAGGGATTAGCAATTGCCGGAGCACAGGTTGGGACAGGTGTTGAAGAAAGGGTTATTGTAGGAGAATCAACATCTTTTTCCTCATCGGTAGAAAAGGTATATTGTTTGAGTTTTGTTAAGGGAGCGGATACTGTTACAACTATCAACCATGTTTGGTATTATAAGGACAAAGAAATGGTGAGTGTAAGTTTGGATGTAAAGTCTCCTGCTTTTCGTACCTGGAGTTACAAAACGATTTTACCTGAATGGGTTGGATCCTGGCGGGTAGAAATTGTAGATGATGCGGGGGAAGTTTTAAAAATTATTGGATTTGAAATTACCGAATCGGAAAACCCCGTAGCAGAAGAACCAATAATAAAAAAATCAGGAGAATTGGAAGAGACGATTGAAACCGACGAGAAAAAGACAGAATAAAATAGGTTTTGTGTTAATTTTCTCCGCACTTTTAAAAAAGTGCGGAGAAAATTATTAATGTGAAGAATAGCCTTTAAAATGAATTTCAAAACAGATAATGATGAAAGGGGAATAAAATGGATATGTTAAAGATGGTCAAAGAAGCTGCTTCTTTGAGAAGTAAGACAAAGCAGATTGAAAAAGATTTGAGAAGTCAAATATTTGAAGTTTCTGTGGGGGGAGTGACAATAAAAGCTAATGCCAAGCAGGAAATTTTGGATATCAGCATTAGTGAACAACTTTATCAACAAGGGGCCGGAGAAATAGAAAAAAATCTTCTTAAGGGAATTAAAGAAGTATTAAATAAAGCTCAAAAGATTATGGCTTCGGAGACTCAAAAAATTATGGGTAATTTGAATATTTCCGGACTTAAAGGGATGTTGGGACAGTGAAGGATAAAACATAAATATTTTTTTTGTTTCAAGTTCATTGACTAAGGAAAATAAAAGTGTTTTAAATGTAAATAAGATTTTTGTGTCGGTTGATTTTAATTAACTTCTTTGGTAGAATAAATTCCGATGGTAACGGTTAGAGGGACTTGGTAAAATAATGATAGCCATAATTAATTACGGAGTAGGAAATTTAAAAAGCGTAAAAAAAGCATTAGAGTTTGTTGGTGCTGAAGTGAAAGTTACTGCTAAAGCAAGCGAAATTAAACAGGCAAAGGCGATTATTTTACCCGGGGTTGGTGCCTTTAGGGTAGCAATGAGGAATCTTGATGAATTAAAAATTATTCCTCTTCTTAAAGAGGAAATTAAAAAGGGTAAGCTTTTTTTAGGAATTTGTTTGGGTTTGCAATTATTACTTACCCAAAGCCATGAAGACGGATTATGTGCGGGGTTGGATATAGTTAAAGGACAAGTAAAGAGATTTAATTTTTCAGATGATTTACATTTAAAAATACCGCATATGGGATGGAATACGATTAAAATTAAAAATAAAAAAGAGGATATTTTAAAGGGAATTCCGGATAATTCCTATTTTTATTTTGTTCATTCTTATTATATAGAAGTGGAAGATAAAAAACAGATAATGTCGGTAACCGACTACGGAGGAGAATTCTGTTCTGCAATTGGCAAAGATAATGTTTACGGAATGCAGTTTCATCCTGAAAAAAGTGGGGACTTAGGATTAAAAATATTGGACAATTTTTATAAATTGAGTGAAAGATAATGAGACTTTATGCTTACTAAAAGAATTATTCCCTGTTTAGACGTGAAAGATGGCCGGGTAGTAAAAGGTACCCGGTTTGTGAATTTAAAAGATGCGGGTGACCCTGTTCAAATAGCTTCATTTTATGGTAGCCAGGGAGCTGATGAAATAATTTTTTTGGATATTACGGCCAGTTTTCAAAAAAGAAAAACAATGTTAGAAGTTGTGGAAAAAACAGCGGAGTGTACTTTTATTCCTTTAACGGTGGGGGGAGGAATAAGAAATGTTGAAGACATAAAAAATCTTCTTAATTCCGGGGCAGATAAGGTTTCTTTAAACACTGCTGCAGTGGAAAATCCTTCTTTAGTCCAAATAGGAGCAGAAAAATTTGGACGTCAATGTATGGTAGTAGCTATAGATGTAAAAAAACAGAATATACAACCGGAAAAATGGGAGGTTTTTACTTATGGAGGAAGAAAAGCTACCGGAATAGATGTTTTTGAATGGATAAAAAAAGTAGAACAATTAGGAGCAGGGGAAATTCTTCTTACCAGTATGGATGCTGATGGGACAACAGAAGGGTATGATTTGGAATTAACCCGTCGAATTTCCGAAATGATTAATATTCCGATAATTGCTTCCGGTGGGGCGGGTACATTAGAACATATTAGTGATGTTTTAACCCGGGGAAAAGCAGATGCGGCATTAGCTGCTTCTATCTTTCACTATAACAAGTATAGTATTAGGGAATTAAAGGAATATTTAGCGAAAAAAGGAATTGCAGTGAGGTTATCTTAATTTTAAATGGCAGAGAGATGATAATTGTTTAGACGATAAAGATTGATAATGAAAGGATTAAATGTGGAAAATGGCTAAAGAAAGTTGTGGTGTTTTTTCTATATTCGGAAATAAAGAAGCAGCTAAATTGACTTATCTGGGGCTTTATGCTTTGCAACATCGTGGACAGGAGAGTGCAGGTATAGCTGTTTCTGATGGAACAAAGATTAGTGTTCATAAAGGGATGGGTTTAGTATCTGAAGTTTTTAAAGAAGAAAGACTGGGCCGTCTGGTAGGACATATGTCTATCGGACACGTAAGGTATTCTACTACCGGGTCTTCCCGGATAAAAAATGCTCAACCTTTTTGGGTGGAATATTCCCGGGGAGTAATTGCTATAGTGCATAATGGGAATTTGGTTAATGGGGGCTCATTACGCCGTAAACTGGAACAAACAGGGGCTATTTTTCAATCCACGATGGACAGTGAAATAATTGTTCATTTAATTGCCCACTCGAGAAAGAAAAAATTAGAAGATGCATTAATTGAGGCGTTATCGCAGATTAAAGGTTCATATTCTTTGATTTTATCTGACAAAAATCAAATAATAGGGGTAAGGGATCCTTATGGATTTAAACCTTTATGTTTGGGCCGTTTAAATGGAGCTTATGTTCTTGCTTCGGAAACATGTGCTCTGGATATTATTCATGCCCAATATGTCAGGGACATAGAACCGGGAGAAATTATTTTTATTAATAAAGACGGGATTAGATCTATAAAACCTTTTTCTCCTAAAAAACATTCTTTTTGTATTTTTGAATTTATTTATTTTTCCCGTCCGGATAGCAATGTTTTTGGGAAAAATGTTTGTTTGACTAGAAAATGTTTGGGAAAACAATTATTCAAGGAGTATCCTGTTGACGTGGATATTGCTATGCCGGTACCGGATTCGGGTAATTATGCTGCGTTAGGATTTGCGCAAACAGGAAAAATTCGTTTTGAAATGGGGATAGTTCGAAATCATTATATTGGTAGGACTTTTATTCAGCCTACTCCCCAGATTAGATCTCTGGGGGTTAAAATTAAACTTAATCCGGTCAGGGAAGTTTTAAAAAATAAACGGATAGCGATAATAGAGGATTCAATTGTGCGGGGAACTACCAGTAAAACCAGAGTAAAGACTCTTTGGGATGCAGGAGCCAAGGAAATTCATATGAGAGTAAGTTGTTCTCCTATTAAATATCCTTGTTTTTATGGTATTGATTTTCCTACTAAAACAGAATTGATTGCTAATAATTATAATGAGGAGCAAATACGTAAACAGTTAGGTTTAACCAGTTTAGGTTATTTGAGTTTGGAGGGGATGCTTGCTTCTATGCCGTTACCAGCGGAAGAATTTTGTACTGCTTGTTTTAATGGAAAATATCCGATTTCGATAGATGAAAAACTTTCCAAGGACTCGTTGGAGAATAAATAGATGTAGGCCCATTTATAAATAATGTGGGAAAATAGTATTAAGATTATAGTTTGTATGTTGCAATTTATTGTAAATGTGATAATTTTTAAGTAGATGAATTAACCTTGTTTTTTAGCAGTATATTTGGGATTGATTTGTTGAGGAGAATTTTTATTAATCTTTGTGATTAGTGATAATTACAAGAACTTTTAATTATGAAAGGTTTGGGAAAAAAGTAATGACTAAATATATTTTTGTGACTGGTGGAGTTGTTTCTTCCCTGGGTAAGGGGATAACGGCTGCTTCTATCGGTTGTTTATTGAAAGATTGCGGATTGCGGGTAAATATGCTTAAGGTAGATCCTTATTTAAATGTTGACCCGGGAACGATGAGCCCTTTTCAGCATGGAGAGGTTTTTGTTACGGAAGATGGAGCGGAAACAGATCTGGATTTGGGACATTACGAGAGGTTTCTTGATATTAATATGCGGCGGAGTAATAATGTAACCAGTGGAGCAATTTATGATTCAATAATTACCAAGGAGAGAAAGGGAAAATTTTTAGGAGGGACTGTGCAGGTAGTGCCTCATGTTACTAATGAAATTAAGTCCCGGATAAAAAAAGTAGCAAAAGGTTTTGATGTATTAATCACAGAAATAGGAGGGACTACAGGGGATATAGAAGGGTTACCTTTTTTAGAAGCGGTAAGGCAGTTCAGACAGGAAGTGGGGTGGAAGAATGTTTGTCACTTGCATGTAACCTTGGTTCCTTATATTCAGGCAGCAGAAGAAATGAAAAGTAAACCAACACAACAAAGTGTTGCTAAGTTAAGAGAAATTGGTCTTGAACCTCAGATAATTGTTTGTCGTACCGAAAAAGTATTATCTAAAGAAATAAAATCCAAAATAGCTCTTTTTTGCAATGTTCAGGAAAAAGCAGTAATTGAAGAAGGAGATGTTGAAACAACTATTTATGAAGTTCCATTAATGTTAAAAACCCAGAATTTGGATAAATTAATTTTAAATAAATTAGATTTAAAGAAAAAAAGCGGGGGAAAAGGTGGTTTTTTGTTTTGGGAGAAAATTGGAAGTAAAATATCTAACCCCGGTAAATTTGTAACTATTGCTATTGCCGGGAAATATACGGATTTAAAAGATGCTTATAAAAGTATTTGGGAATCGTTAGTTCATGCGGGATTATTTAATAATGTGAAAGTAAAGGTAAAATATGTAGATGTGGAAAGTGGAAATTTAAGTAAAGAGTTTAAGGATGTTTCCGGAATATTAGTACCGGGAGGATTTGGGGAACGGGGTATAAAAGGTAAAATAGAGGTTGTTCGTTATGCCCGGGAAAAGAATGTTCCTTTTTTTGGGATTTGTTTGGGGATGCAATGTGCTATTATTGAATTTAGCAGGAATGTTTGTAAGATGAAAGGAGCTGATAGTACTGAATTTGTTGATTCTACCCCTTATCCGGTAATTACTTTGATGGACGCACAAAAAGAGATTATTGATAAAGGGGCAACGATGCGTTTGGGAAATTATCCCTGTCATATTTCTAAAAACTCTCTTGCCTGGAAAGCATATGGAAAAAAATTAGTACTGGAGAGACACCGGCATCGTTATGAGTTAAACAATCAATTTCGTGAAAAAATAGAGGCCGAGGGGTTAATTGTTACCGGTAAATATAGAAAAGGAGATTTGGCTGAAATGGTTGAACTTAAGGGGCATCCATGGTTTTTGGCAGTACAATTTCATCCGGAATTTAAATCCAGGCCACAACGCCCTCATCCATTGTTTAAAGATTTTATTAAAGCAGCAAAACGAAATAAATGTGGACAAAGTAAATAATAAAATAAGGAATTGTTTTTTAGTCATAAAGATGGATATTGTTTAAATTAAAATATAAATTTCAGTTTTTAGAGAAAATAAAAAAGATAGGGGTTTATTCCTGGAAATGAGAAGAAACAAAGTTTTCCTGTTAATAATTATATTTTTTCTTTATTTCTTTTTGGTTAAGTCAGCCTTTTCTTATACTTATAAAATTGCTGTTGTGAGGAGTAAAGACATTAAATCGTATCAAAATGCATTGCGTGGGTTTAGAGAAATTTGTATAGATAGTCAGTATAGTTATTACCATTTAGAAGATAAAAGGAAAGAAGGAATTATTTTTGCTTTGCAAAAGGAAAAACATGATTTAATATTAGCTATGGGTTCTTCTGCTTTGGAAGCACTTAAAGGTAAAATAAAAGATACCCCGATTGTTTTTTGTATGGTGTTAAATCCCGGGGTTTTATTTGAGGAGGGGGATATAGAAAATATTTTTGGGGTTAGTATGAACGTGTCTCCTGCTTCACAAATTATAAGTTTAAAAGAAATTTTTCCCCGGGTTAAGAGAATCGGGGTTGTTTATAATCCTATACAAACAGAATATTTAATTTCAGAAGCAAGAGAAGTTTGTAAGCAGGAAGGGTTGGAGCTTATTTGTAGTGAGGTTAGTCATCAGGAAGAAACTGTTAATGCCATAAAGAATTTGGAAGATAAGATAGATGCGATTTGGATGGTTTCGGATACTACTGTTGTTATGCCTTTTTCGATAAAATATATGTTACTTTTTTCGTTCAGGAATAAAATTCCTTTGTTTGGCCTTTCTGACAAGTATGTGAAAAGAGGGGTTTTATTGGCGGCATCATTTGATACAACGGATATGGGAAGGCAAGCAGGGGAGTTAGCTCTTCAAATTTTGAAAAAGGAAAACAATGAAAATCCTTCTTTGATTTTTGCCCGAGCCTTAAAGTTATTTCTTAATTTAAAAACAGCCAAAATAATGGGTCTTAATATTCCCGAGGAAATGAAAGAAAGAGCGGATAAGATTTATCGATGAGAGTTTGTTTTTTTACTGATGGATTTTCCATCTAAAATTTTTTTATTTTTAATCTTTACTGTTATTAAAAATGTAGTTTGTAGATAGTTGATTAATATTTAAGGATATAAAAATGCGGGAGAAAAAAATAAAATATAGTTTTAAAAAGAAATTGTTCTGGTATATTGTTCCCTTGATTTTATTTGTATCGTTAACTTTTGCCGGGGTGTTTATTCAACAGCAAAACAAATTATTAAAAGAAAACTTAGTAGATAGAGGAATGTCTTTAGCGGTAAATTTAGCCAGAATGAGTGAGCTGGCAATATTTTCCGAGGAGGATTCTTTTATCGAGCCTGCAATTGAAGGAATGTGGTCGGAGGACGATGTAGTATATATCTTTCTATATAAGGACAAGGGGAAAATTCTTAGTAAGTACACCCGGATGAGGATAAATGAAAAACTATATGCTGATGTTAAACAAAAAATATATAATACCAGAGAGCCATTTTGGCAATATCCTTTTTCTTCTTCAAAGGTTTGGGAATTTTATGCGCCGGTTTTTTCTACGGCAGAGGAATCAATAGAAGATTCATTATTAGACGTAAAAGTAGAAAAAAGAGGGAAATCCAAGGGGAGAATTATTGGAATTAGCCGGATAGGGATATCCCTTATAAATATTAATGAACAGCAAAAAAAAATTATTAAATTAAGTATAAGGATAACTCTTACTCTTTTAATTATTGCTTTTATAGTAACTTATCTTTTAGCGAAAAAAATAACTACTCCTATACTTGAATTGGCGGAAAGAGTGGAAATATTGGGTAGAGGAAATTTTGACGAAGAAATTAGAATAAAAAGTTCCGATGAAATTGGATTGTTAGCCAGAGAATTTGACTCTATGCGTTTAAAATTAAGAAAACTGAATAAAATGAAGGATGACTTTGTTTCTTTGGTTTCTCATGAATTACGTACCCCTTTAACCTCAATAAAGGGTTACGCATCTATTTTTTTGTCCGGAAAATTAGGACAATTAGATGAAAAGCAGACAGAAAAAATGGAAAAAATTGTTAAACATAGTAAACGTCTTAGCGATTTAATAACAGGGTTATTGGATCTTTCCAAAATGCGGTATGGAAAAACAGATCATGAGGGCAAATACTTTTCTTTGGGGAAACATGTTCAAAACATAGTGGACGAATTGGATATTCTGGCCAAACAGAAAAATATTAGTCTGGAAGTAGAAATTCCTTCGGATTTACCTGACATTTATGCAGATGAAAAATTATTAACCAGGGTTTTTATCAACTTAATCGGTAATGCTATTAAATTTACCTCTGAGGGAGGGAAAGTAACTATACGGGCGGTAGATGAGCAAGACCTGACAAGAATATATTGCATTGATACGGGAATGGGTATTTCTGCTGTCGATTTAGATAAAATATTTAATGAATTTTATAGAGTAAAAAATAAAAATGGTATGGAAAAGGAGGGTACCGGATTAGGTTTAGCAATAGTTAAGCATATTATTGAGATTCATCAAGGTAAAATTTGGGTAAAAAGTGAGGTAGGGAATGGTACTCAATTTATATTTACTTTGCCAAATAAAAAGGAGGTGAAATATGAAAAAAAAGATTTTAGTCGTAGATGATGAAATAGATATTGTAGATATTGTAAAGATTTTTTTGGAAGGGAAAGGATATGAGGTTGTTTGTGCTTATAATGGGGAAGACGCCTTAAAAGTAATTAAAAAAGAGAGACCGGATTTAATTATATTAGATATATTAATGCCGGAAATGGATGGTTTTGATGTTTGCAGAAAATTAAAAAGTGAAAAAGAGACAATGTTTATTCCTATTATTTTTCTAACGGCTAAAGATGAATTAGCTGATAAATGGAAGGGTCTTTTTATGGGTGCTTTTGGTTATATTACTAAACCTTTCGAGGAAGAAAACCTGTTAGATAAAATAGAGAAAATTTTTGAGCAATCTGAAAATGACCAAAATAATGAGAATTAAGTTTTAATCTTATAATCTTCAAAAATTTATTTTGTTTACAAATCCAGAGTAAGCGAAATGTTTTTAGACTGCTTTTGATGTCTTTTATGTGATAGATAAACTATGGATTTAAATTGATTTTGAATTTAATACTTTTCTTAAGAACTGACCGGTAAAAGATTGTTTTTCTTTTATTATTTTTTCCGGAGGGCCCTGGCTAATTATATATCCCCCTTTTTCTCCTCCTTCAGGGCCTAAATCAATAATATAATCAGCTGTTTTTATAACTTCTAAGTTGTGTTCTATAACTAAAACTGTATTTCCATAATTTACCAGTTGGTGAAGAACATGTAGTAATTTTTCTATATCGGTAAAATGTAAACCGGTGGTAGGTTCATCGAGAATATAAAATGTTTTTCCTGTACTACGCCGGGATAATTGTTCTGCAAGTTTTATTCTTTGTGCTTCCCCTCCGGATAGAGTGATAGAAGATTGGCCTAATTTTATATAACCCAAACCTACAGCATAGAGGGTTTGAAGAAGTTTTTTAATCTGAGGGATGTTACGAAAAAATTCTAAAGCTTCTTTAACACTCATTTCTAATACTTCACTAATGTCTTTTCCTTTGTATTTAATGCGCAGAGTTTCTTTATTAAAACGGTGCCCGTTACATTCATCGCATTTTACATAAACGTTAGGTAAGAATTGCATTTCAATTTTTATTACCCCATCTCCCTGACAGGACGAACATCTTCCTCCTTTAACATTAAAACTAAATCTTCCGGGCATATATCCACGCATTTTTGCTAAAGGGACCTGACTGAATAAAGCTCTGATAGGAGTAAAAAGGCCGGTATAAGTTGCTGGATTGGAGCGAGGGGTTCTTCCTATGGGTGATTGGTCAACTACAATTACTTTATCAATATTTTCGGTTCCTATAATTTCTTTGAATTTTCCGGGTTTTTCTTTGGATTTGTAAATTTTTTGAGCTAAAGCTTTATATATTATTTCTTGCACTAAAGTGCTTTTACCGGATCCGGAGACACCAGTGATGCAGGTAAAAACCCCTAAGGGGATTTTTACATCTATATTTTTTAAATTAAACTGACTTGCTTTTTTTATTTCGAGTAATTTTTTATTCTTGATTGAACGTCTTTTAATAGGGATAGGTATTTTTAGTTTTCCGCTAAGATATTGTCCAGTGGATGATTTTTCACAATTTAATATTTTTTTAAGAGGTCCGGCACAGATTATTTCTCCACCGTTTTCTCCGGCTTGAGGGCCTAAATCTATAATATAATCTGCATGCCGAATTGTTTCTTCATCGTGTTCGACAATAATCAAAGTATTTCCCATGTTTTTTAATTTTTCTAAAGTTTTTAAAAGACGCCTGTTATCTCTTTGATGTAGTCCGATAGAAGGTTCATCTAAGACATAAAGGACTCCGACGAGATTTGAGCCGATAGATGTGGCTAAATGGATTCTTTGTGCTTCACCACCGGATAAGGTGTAAGTTTGACGGTCTAAGGTTATATAATCCAGACCTACGTTGGATAAAAAAGAAAGCCGGGATTTAATTTCCTTTAAAATTTGGTGAGAAATTATTTTTTCTTTTTGGGTTAAACCGAGTTGTTGAAAGAAAGTAATTGCTTCTTTAACCGATAGACTTGAAACTTCAAAAATAGATTTATTACCAATGGTGATGGCAAGTGATTCTTTACGCAATCTGGAACCATGGCATGTAGGACAGGGATGAGAACGAATGTATTTATTATAGATTTCTTCTCTAACATAATTTGATTCTGTTTGACGGTATCGCCGTTTTAAATTAGTAATTACTCCTTCAAAAGAATTGTCACCGTAAAGAAGAGTTTCCTGGTGTTCTTTTTTTAATTTACTAAAAGGTGTGTTTAAACTGAAATCATGAGTATGGGCTGCTTTTTCTAACAATTTATAATAATAATTAGCTGCTGCTTTTTGCCAACGATGTTTTTGATTAGTAATAGGTTGAAACCAATGAACAAAAACCCCCTCATTAATTGATAGATTTTTGTCGGGCATAATTAAGTCTGTATCTATCTCTTCTTTGTTTCCTAATCCGTCACATTCAGGACAGGCACCGTAAGGGTTGTTAAACGAAAATATGCGGGGAGAAATTTCGGGCAAGTTCACTTCGCAATGAATACAGGCATAGTGTTCGGAAAATAATAGTTCTTTTTTTTCGGATAAATAAATAAGAATAATTCCTTCCCCTATTTTTAAGGCGGTCTCTACGGAAGCAGATAAGCGTTCTTTTATTTGCGGATGAATAATTAAGCGGTCTACTACTACTTCTATTTTATGTTTTTTATTCTTGTTTAATCTTATAGTTTCTTCTAATCCATAGATTTTTTTGTTTATGCGGACTCTGACAAAACCTTCTTGCCTGATGCGGTTAAGTAATTCCTGATGTTCTCCTTTTCTTCCCCTGACTAAAGGAGCAAGAATTTGAATCTTTTTGCCCTGTGGTAAATTCATTATTTTTTCCACAATTTGTTGAACAGACTGAGGAAGAATCTTTCGGCCGCATTTTGGGCAATGAGGTTTTCCTATATGAGTGAATATAAGCCGCAGGTAATCATAAATTTCAGTGGTTGTACCCACAGTAGAACGGGGATTTCTGGTAGTTGCTTTTTGTTGGATAGCAATAGCAGGAGACAATCCTTCTATGGATTCTACATTGGGTTTTTCCATTTGTTCAAGGAATTGTCGGGCATAAGCGGAAAGGGATTCTACATAGCGGCGTTGTCCTTCCGCATATATAGTGTCAAAAGCTAAGGAAGATTTGCCAGATCCGGAAGGACCTGTAATTACAACTAATTCATTACGGGGAATTTCCAAATTAATGTTTTTTAAATTGTGCTCTTTTGCCCCTTTAATAATTATTTTATTTTGAAGCATTTTTTTCTCCTTTTCCTCGCAGGCAATTTCCATGTTACAGGAATTATAACATAAAATTTTAATAAATCTCAAGGGGAATAGATTAAAATAATTATAATTTTGAAAGTATGTTAAGATAGTGTAAAACATTCTTTTGATATTCAAAAAAGACCTGTCTATGTGCGGACATGCACAGGCAGGAGATATTGACAAAAGGCAGGGAAAAAGTATGTTTAAAAATAAAAGTAAGAATAATTATTGACACTACTATGGTTGAGTTATTTGCGCTGTAAAAATAGCGTCGAAGAAACAAGAAATTAAAAATCACTTTACCCCAAAGTTTGCAGGGAAAGATGGATGGAAGGATGGTTAAAAAAGGAAATTCACCCCGGAGGTAAAAAAGGCAAAAAAAATAAAAAAAAAGCGTGACTTCTCCGACGAGAATTGGTATAATTCTCATTGTAAACAAAAAAGAAAGGAGAAGTCACATGGCAATTGTACAA
>JAUVLC010000079.1 GCA_030595925.1 Clostridia bacterium
CACTCGATGCGGAATCTATAATGTTTTTAAATATCAATAGATTCCTGTTTCCCAGACTGTGTCATAATCCCTTTTTTGGTAGTCGCAGGCTTTAGCCTGCGGAAAAGCTCCGACGATAACGCAGGCTAAAGCCTGCGGCTACCACATGAAAATATGAGTTGTGACACAGTCTTTCCGCAGGAATGACCCGCCATTTTTTCTAAATTTAAGTCTGTGTCATAATTAATCTGACTTTTGTTTTTAGTTAATCCTATCAAAAAAACATTTTCCAATAAAAAGATTATATCATATTTTCAAGACTTGCTCAAGTTTTCCATAAAAGAAGTAGTGTCAAGAACTAACCACTGATTGTGCAGCAAGGTATGCGGTAGAAAAAGCTAACTGCAGATTATATCCCCCGGTTTTACCGTCAAGATCAATTATTTCTCCACAAAAATATAGCCCTTTAATCTTTTTTGATTCCATAGTATAAGGATTGATTTCTTTTAAAGAAATTCCTCCTCGGGTAATAATAGCTTCTTCAATTGGTCTGGATTTAGTTATTTTCAAACTAAAATTAGTCAAAAGATTGATTATTTTTTCTTTTTCCTGATGGGTAATTTGTTTAAATTTTTTATCACTACTTATGTTAGCTAATTTCAGAAAGACAGGAACAAGTTTTCGGGGAAGGAAATTTTTTATTACATTATTGACTGATTTAAGACCAAAATTTTTAGTTTCACGGAACAATCTGTCTGTCAGTTTTTTTTTATCTAACGCCGGTTTAAAATTGATAGCTATAATAACTTCTTCATTTTTGTTTAAATGTTTAACGACTAAAGCACTCATTTTTAATATAATCGGTCCTGAAAGGCCAAAATGAGTAAATAACATTTCACCAAAGCCTCCACAAATCTTCCTGCCATCGGCAAAAGCAATACCACTGACATTTTTCAAGGATAATCCTTGTAAATCTTTAACAAAATCTTCCTTGGTTTCTAAAGGCACCAATGCCGGCGTAAGCGAAACAATACTGTGCCCTAATTTTTTTGCCATCCGGTACCCATCTCCGGTAGAGCCGGTCTTAGGATAAGAAAGTCCTCCGGTAGCCAAAACGACTTTGTCTGTTTCTATAATTTCTTTGCTTTCACCTATTTTTATTCCTATGACTTTATTATTCCCATCTGTTTTATTGTCATCAACTATAATTTCTTTGACTTGTAGATTCAAACCTAAAGTCACTTTATTTTCTTTAAGATAATTTCTTAAAGCATTTACAATGCTTTCGGAATTATCAGTAACAGGAAAAATTCTTCCACCCCTTTCTACTTTAGTTCTAACCCCGTAACGATTAAAAAAGGCAATTAAATCCTGATTGAAAAAATTTGTGAACGCCCGATATAAAAATTTTCCGTTTTTCCCATAACTCTCAATAAAATCATTTACCTCGCCAACATTAGTAAGATTACATCTGCCTTTTCCGGTAATGCTTAATTTTTTACCTAATTGATTAGTCTTTTCTAACAAGAGAGTATCAGCACCTTTAGCTGCTGCACATCCGGCAGTAAACATTCCTGAAGCACCGCCACCAATTACAATTACATCGTAGAATTTTTTAAACATTTTATATTTTTGTTTTTTTAATAAATTATCTTATAACTTAATTTATTTTCACTCCTACTTTTTTATATTTCCATTTACCATTTAAAAAAATAACGGCCATTAATAATCCATTGATAAAACTTCCTATAAGACCGGCCATCCAGATGCCTCTTTCGTTAAATCTTAAATACGTAGATAAAAAATAAGCAAAGGGTATTTGAAATATATACAGAGAAAGTCCGGTCATTAACATCGGAGAAATTGTATCTCCTGCTCCTTGTAATGCCCGGGAAAATACTACCCCGGAACTAAGAAAAACAGAGCCAACTGCCAAATATTTAAGGAATAAAGAACAAATCTTTACAAATTCTTTTTCCGGATTAAAAAGAGCAGCAATAGGAGAGGAGAAAATAAAAACAAATGTGCCGCTTACTAATAAAAATACAAGGTAATAATAAGAAGATAACAAAGCACTTTTGTAAGCCCGATGGGGATTTTTTGCTCCTAAATTCTGTCCCACTAAAGTCGCTGCTGCTCCACCAAAACAAAAGCCGGGCAAAAGAAAAAAATGAAATATTCTTCCCCCTATTCCGTAAGCAGCTATTACGGTAGTACCAAACAAAGCAGCTATTTTAATTAATATCACAGCTGAAAAGCTTCTCAGTAACATTTGAATAGATCCGGGAAAACCAATCAATAATATTTTTTTAATTATCTTAAAATTTAAACCTAAATCATCTAATTTTATTTGTACTAAATGTTTTCCTCTAAAAAAAATACTTAGCATTATTATACCCCCTATAGTCCGGGATATAACTGTCGCCCATGCTGCTCCGGAAACTCCTAAATTAGGAAAACCTACTAGGCCAAAGATCATTAAAGGATCAAGTATAATATTTATTATAATAGTTATTGCTCCGATTTTCATCGGGATTTTAGTATCCCCTGCTCCCTGAAAAACAGCGTTACCCAAAAACATAAAAAACATGGACAATATTCCCGTAAATAAAATTTTAAGATAACTACTGCCTATTAACAAAACTTCTCCTTTTGCTCCCAGAAAACTCAATAACCGGGGCGAAAAGAAAAAACCAAGTATCCCTAAAATAAATGAAACGACTACTCCTAAATATAAAGATTGCAAAGCAATCTTATCTGCCTTCTCGAAGTCTCCTTCTCCAAATGCAGCAGATACCAAAGCTATTGTCCCTATTCCCAACCCCACTCCAAAAGTGGCTAAAAAGAATATTACCACGCTGGCCATAGCTATTGCAGCAAGTGCTTGCGGGCCTAAACGCCCCACGAAAAAGGCATCAATAAGTTCCAGGGCAATACTAAAGGTATTCACAACAACCAATGGTAAAGCTATAGAAAGTACACTTTTATGAAGATTCCCATTAATTAAATGAAAATTATTTTTTTCACTGCGTAAATTATTATTATTATTCATTTTATTCTCACTGCGTCCATACAACTTTTATATTATCTTATACGCTCTATTTATTATAAAAATCAATTAAAACTATGAAAATTATTGTTTCTTAAAATATTCTTATTCGTTTTTCAAATCTTTATAATATTGATTAATAATTTCTTCTGCATTAATTTTGTTTTTTTCTTCTACCATTATTTTTAAAGGTATCGGGTCAATTCCTACGGATATAAGCGAACAAAAATGTGTATTTTTAATAAAACAATCAATCCCATTTGTTTCTAATAATGATTGAACAAATCTCACTTCAGCAATTTTCCAAGTGGAAAAAACTTTCACTAATTTATGATATTCCGGTTTTGGCTGTGGAGATAATTTTTTAACTAAGGAAATTCCACAATCACTACAAACGGTTATCCCATCTATAAATTCAGCTCCACACTTTGGACAAAACATTTCATTCTCCTATTTTTTTTATTTTACCACTACACAATCATAAAAGAAAATAAAGATAAAATGTGTTTTGAATTTTGAATTTATTTTTGTCTTTGGACTATTCTTTGTCTTTATTTTTTTATTCTTTTGTCCTTGTCTTTTATCTATGGACTATGGACTGTCGACTATGGACTTTTGTTTTTGTTTTTAACTCATAACTAATAACTAATAACTTATAACTTATAACTGTGTTTTTTATCTGTTGTCTATGGACTATGGACTGTCGACTATGGACTATCTTTTTTCTTTACTTCGCCACCACCACCGTCCCGTTAAATACTTTACCACCTATTTTAATTTGATACATATACACCTTACCACTTACACAACTCCCACTATCATCCCGGCCATCCCAGATTAAAGAAGTGTCGCTGTTTTGAACTAAACCATCCTTTACTACACTGCCCGATAAATCAAATATCATTCCCTCGACTGTTTCATTATTGGGATTGGTAAAAATAAAATTAGCTACGTCATTTATTCCATCCCCGTTAGGAGTAATTATCTTAGGACTTAGCTTAACAAAACGAGAATTTTCTCCATCCTGATAACTAATGTTTTCCCTGATTTCAAATCCACTGACTAACATTCCACTTGCTTCATCAATATTAGTCACCGTTGTATCCCTCATCCCTGATAATGCATCGGAAGCAACAGTAATATTTGCTCTAATTTCCATAGAACTAATAAAATTGACTGAATTGACCAATATCCCGGTGCCATTAAAAGTAATATCAGCCCCTTCATAAAAATTTAAACCGTTGATAATAAGCCCCAGTGTTTCTCCCTGGTTTCCCCCTAAAGGAAAAATTGAAGATATAGTTGGTGAACCAAGGTATTTTATCGTGAAAAAATTAAATTTTACTCCATTATCACTGTATCCGGTAACAATAATATTTCCATTATTATCGATAACAATTCCAAGGGCTTCATCATCACCATTACCAACTCCATTATAAGCAGCCGAAGCAATAACAATTAAATTTTGGTCATATTTTATGGTAAAATAATCTACATTTGTTCCATTATAAGCACGGCCGGTAATAATAATGTTTCCTTTTCCATCCACAGCTACTCCATGTGCATAATCACCACCACTTGGATTGCTGGCATACGTAGCCGAAGCTATCGCCACAAAATTAGAGTCATATTTTATAGTAAAATAATCAAGAGTTATTGGCACTCCTGGTCCATTATAAATACGGCCGGTAACAATAATATTTCCTGCTTGATCTACAGTTATTCCAAAAGCAGTGTCATAGTCATTTCCATTTCCATTATAAGTGACCAAACCAAGTTGTGAAGATAAATCATTATTATATTTTATGGTGTAATAATCGTTATCCATTCCATTATAACATGCTCCTGTAACAAGAATATTTTCTTCGTGGTCTACAACTATTGCGTTACCCCAATCAATATGATCTCCTGGCCCATTATAAACAGTCGAAGCAAGCACCACTGATAAATCATCATTGTACTTTATGGTAAAATAATCACGGTTTGTCCCAATATAACTAGTTCCGAAAACAAAAATGTTTCCATTACCATCTACTGCTACTTCACTAGCACTATCCATATCTCCTCCATCATATATTGCCTGGTTCAGCAGCAGGGATAAATCATTATTATATTTTACAGTACAATAATCAAAATTTGATCCATTCCAACTTGTTCCGGTAATAATAATATTTCCAACCTGATCTATAGTTATTCCGTGAACAGAGTCGTTACCATTGGCGATTCCATTATAGGTAGCCGAAGCAAGTACCACTGATAAGTCATTATTATACTTGATGGTAAAATAATCATTATTTGCTCCATTCCAAACTTTCCCGATAACAATAATATTTCCACTTTGACTTATTGCTATTCCAGAAGCTTTATCATTGACAGGTGTGGGTCCATCATAAGTAATCGAAAAAATCGGAATCAATGTACCCACAGCCCATGCTCTAAAAGAAAAAACAAAAACAATTTCAATTAAAACTAATCCTATTTTTCCTAAAACTAAATATTTTCTTTTCATCTGTAATAATTATCCTGACTATTCGATTTTTATCCCACCTTCTCTTTTTAAACATACTAAAAAATAAGAAAACATAAAGGCGAAATGTGTTTCAAATTTAGTATTTACTCTGTGTTTTTGTCTTTGTCTATGGACTATCGACTGTGGACTATGGACTATCTGTTGTCTTTTAACTGTCTTTTATCTTTTATCTATTCCGCTTAAAAGCAAAATGCAATATTTTTTGGATAAACTGCGGATAAGAAAAACCGGCCTTTCCCGCCGATAAAGCAAACTCATCATCGGGGGCAAGTGAAGGATTAGCATTTGCTTCCAAAATAAAAATTTCATTTTTTGGCGTCAGTCTTATATCAAATCTGGCATAGCCTTGTAGTTGTAAAACCCGATACGCCTTTTTGCAAATTTCCTCTATTTTTTCCGGGATATCCGCAGGAAGACGCCCGGCAAATTCATTTTTAATACCCCATTTTTTTCGATATTCCGCATCCCATTTTGCTTTATAAGTAGCTATTTTATGTTCATTATCGTTAACTTGCGTAAATTTTATCTCACGTAGAGGAAAAACCATTAATTTTTTGCTGCCCAGAATACTTACATACAATTCACGGCCTTCAATATATTCTTCGGCAATAGCATCCATTTTAAGCTGTTGGTGAGTAAAACTAACTCTTTCACAAAGTTCCTTTTCGTTTTCCACAAAAGAATCCTGAACAATACCGGTAGAAGCTTCTTCTCTTAAAGGCTTTACTATAAGAGGAAATCGTAATTTTTTAGGCTGCCAGATGCGTTTTCCTCTCTGAAACACATAAAAACGAGGCACTTTAATCCGATGAAAGGTTAGTATTTTTTTACTAATTGCTTTGTTGTTACATAACATCATTCCTACCGGACCTGAACCGGTATAAGGGATTTGTAACATTTCCAGAATAGAAGGAATATTTCTGTCAAAACTGGCTTTACCTAAAAACACTTCAACCAGATTAAAAACCACATCAGGCTTATGCTCTTTAATTTCTTCGATAATTAAATTTACATCATCATAAATTCCTAATATCCTTACCTCATAGTTTAACTTTTTTAAATTATTAATAACCTCTACCTCTGTTTCCCAACCATCACCTTTTAATTCTTCTTTAAAATTCTGATCGGACGGCGGAGAACCGGCACTATCAAATAAAACTAGAACTTTTAATTTTTTCCTCATCGTCCTTTTTTAAAACCTCCGGTATAAAGATAATTCATTATTAATGTTGTTATATAAGCGGTTATTTTAGAAACTGTGTTACATTCGTTATTCCCGGTATATAAATTTAATTCATCACATCGCTTAATTAAATCCTTTGTAATACGATTGATTATATACTTTTTCTCACCTGTCCACATAGAAACATTATCAAGAATCTGTTTTTGATGATACTTCAAAAACCGTGAAGCTTTTGAGTTTGACGGGGAAAAGTCAACAGAAAAAAATATTTCTTTAAGATTGGAATCGTGAAAATCCGGATATTCTTCTTCGTAAAGTTTTCTTTTTCGTCGATAGTAAGTTTTTAATTTTAATGTTAATCGGGAAGCCTCCCATAACTTCTTTCCTGTTTTTATCAAAGGCTGTTTATTGCTGATTTCCTTCATCAACCGGTCAACATATTCCAGCTTTTCCAGGGCTTTCCACCCTCGATATTTTTCCCTCCAGTTCATTTTAGGAGTCAGCCATACGGCAAAGGTTTCAGCAAAATCCTCATCAGGGTGATACTGGGCATACCAGTCTTCTAAATGTCGCACATAACTTTTGCTATAAGGCCGAAAACGGTACTTTTGGGGATAATCTTTAGAAAACAAACCAAATAATTCCTTCCAGCGTTTTCTTCGATATAAACGATAAGCATAGTTAATAGTATGTCCGGCTTCGTGTCTTAAAAGTCGCATACAGGAAGATTTTGTTCCTCCTTCTACATCCAGCATCATTTTATGTTCCAGTTTTTTTAGACGGGAATGGGCCAGATAGAAAGGAATTCCAATTACCGGCTCCAGGTCAGGACATAACCACTCATCGGCTAAATAACAGACAGGATGAAAAATAATATTTTTTTGGGTGAGTTCATAATAAAGTTGTTGCACATAAACTTCTAAATCTGTTCCCTTAATAGTTAAATGAAAATCACAAAGTCGAAAATCCAGCAACTCCTCATCTTTTAAACGTTCCCAATCTTTAATATTTTTATCATTCATTTTAATTTCTTTTTTGGGCTAATTTTTTTCTGCTTGCTGCGTCATTTCCGCGAACAGACTGTATCATAACTCATATTTTCATGTGGTAATTGCAACCTTTCTTGTCCGCCTCTGGAGAAAAGTTGCGTAATTTCTCCGTCGATAACGCGATTGTAGTTGCCTCATTTATGAGGCATTATTATTATTTGTTCCGCCCAATAAATTGGGCAACTACATTGATTATGACACAGTCTGGAAAGCGGGAATCTACAGGAATAGACTCCTGGTTTCGCAGGAGTGACATTGATTGATACCCCATAGCTTTTTTGTGGGGAGGTTAATTGTTTTTTTAAATTTATTGAGGAATTAAACACAGTTTATTTCTGATATTTTCCAACTTTCCAAAACATACCAATTTATCACCTAAAAGAAATTTAATTTTTGCAGAAGGATTGGGAATTATTTCTCCGTTCCTTTCTATTACCAAAATTGTAATATCCTGCTTTCTTAAGGCCGCCTCAATCATCGTCTTGTCTAATATCGGACTATCTTTACAAATCTCCATACTTGACACTCCATAACCACCTGTGGCTACCATTAATTCTTCAAAGGTTACCGGTTTAATAATTTCTTTTTTTACCATACGTGCTCTTAAGATATCAGTTAATCGTTTAGTAAATTTAGCATAAGTAGCGATTTTATAAATAATATATACAGAAATAATAATGATGAGAAAATTTACCCAGTGCACTATACCTGACGGAAAAATCGAAGACAAGAAAGGAATATCAAAAGTAGGAGACGGCCTTAAAGAATTAGCAAAAGTGACAATTATGGTAACTAATCCGGCATAACCCAAAATAATAAGGACAGAAGCAATACGCCTTCTTTGAAGATTACCGGTAATTAGTTCTGATTCCTTGGTAGTAAAACCAGTTCCGGTAAAGCAGGATAAAGCTTGAAACTGGGCTAAAGACCATTCCAGTCCGGTCAATTGAAAAGCAATAGCGCCTATTTTTATCACAATAAAAGACACAATAAGAGTAACTAAAAATAACAACAAATTCATAAGTTTTCTCCTTTGTTTGCTAAGAATTGATTATATTTTAGGTGAAAATGTTTTATTTTCTGGTAGTCGCCCGCCTAAAGCGGACGTTTTTATGTAATAATTTATTCTAAATCAAAATCCAACGAATCTTTAAACGTATACTCTTTCCAATGAGCAATTCTAACAATTTACAGAGAATCTGTGTTTCCTCCCCTTACGCAGGCTGAAGCCTGCGGCTACCAGATTCTCACAACATCTATCATTTCTTTCCACTTATTTTTAACATTACCCTGTGTCCACTACTTTAATATACATATTACCGGGGTAACCGAATATTATCAGTTACCCCGATTAAATGAACGTTTCAATTTCAGGTTTTTTCTCCTAAAATTAACCCTCCAGAATAGCCTCTGCTTCCTGACGATAAGCATCCATCACATAAGGTATTCCCGATACTTTAGCTGCTTCCTGAGTAAGTGCGGTAACATCTTTTCTGGAAATAGTTGAAAGCTTAAAATTTCGGGTACCGGCCATTAACTGCTGCAACCCTACTTTTATTTTCTGTGAAAAACAATAAATCCCGATAGCACCTAATGGAATATCTTTTATGTCTTTCCCATATTCATCAACCAACTCTTCATAACAAACAAAGATTTCTTCTGCTGTTTTTCCGTATTGAGAAACCGTTTTGGGTAAGTTGTTTTCTTTCATCCATTGACCAATATTTTTACCTACCATTCCGGGAATCATTAGTGCTCTGCCCATACAAACAGCTTTGGTATAGGGTGCACCCATAGACAGCACTTTAAATACATGATCTTCAGTGGAAAAACCACCGGCGATAGCAATATCCGGAACACGCATTCCCTTTTTAGTTAACTTCTCACAAATCTCCTGGGTCAATGACTGCAAATAGAATGTGGGAATACCCCATTCCTGCATCATTCTCCATGGACTCATTCCTGTTCCACCCGGAGCACCATCAATGGTTAAGAGGTCAATGTTAGCAATTGAACAATACTTAATTGCCATGGCCAGTTCTCTCATCGGATAAGCACCTGTCTTTAAAGTAACACGTTTAAAACCAAGTTTTCTTAAACGTTCTACTTCGGACAAAAAACCTTCTTCGGAAACAAATCCAAGACGGGAATGCCGTTCAAATTCCTTAATTTCGCCAACCCGATATGCTTCCTTCACTGAATGGACTGTTGGATCCGGAGTAACGATATACCCACGTTTTTTAAGTTCCAATGCCCTTTCAATACTTTTTACTTTAATTTCTCCACCAATACACTTTGCCCCCTGTCCCCATTTCAACTCAATTGTTTCCAACTTATGTTTATTTAACACATATTCGGCAACACCCAGACGGGTATCTTCCACATTCATTTGAACTAATATTTCACCATAGCCACCGTGAAATTTTCTGTAAGTTTCGATTCTACGATCCATATCAGGAGCATTTTTAACTTTACCTTTAGCATCTAACTCGAGTTTTGGATCAATTCCACAGACATTTTCTCCGCAAACCAGGGTTACCCCGGAAATTGCGGCCCCAATGGCAAAATGTTCCCAGTTTTTACGGGCAATTTCCGTAGAACCCAATGCCCCGGTAAAAATAGGTACTTTCAGTTTTACTTTCTTGTCCCAACCATATTCGGTTTCAGTTCTCACAGCCGGAAAAGTTGCCGTATCCGGTCCTGCTTCGACTCCTTCAGGAAGTCCTTTTGCCCCCATTGCATATCCTAAAATGTTAAGATGTGAATAATCTATAGGATACTCTTTATCTCCTCCGGCAGTAATATCTCCGAAAGGTCCCGGATAAATCACTTCCCGTCCTCTAAACGTTGCTTTAAAAACATCGCAGTTACCACGACATCCGTCAATACACCGGGTACAAAGTCCTGAACCCGGAGAAACATTTCTTGACCGGTTTGAAGTCTGTATTGCTTCATTTGCATTTGGTTGTTGTAAATTCATTTTTCCTCTCCTTTTAATAACTTCACATAAACTTCTGCAAAATAGCTTTTTATCTTTTTTGTCATTCCTGCGGAAGCAGGAATCTATTGATATTTAAAAAATTATAGATTTCGCATCATCCGCCTCAGGCGGAGCGGAATGACAGAATATTGTATTTTGCAGAACTCTTTAACTTCACACCCTTAAAAAAAATAAAAGTGCCCTTCTAATATCGGACCCCTTTGTCCTTACAATGCACACCATTGTGCAATTTTTTTTCGTAAAAATATGCATTATTATAAGTATTAAAGGTAACCTTGTCAAGCTTTTTAATTCGAGCTATTTGCGCTGTAAAAATAGCGTCGAAGAAACAAGAAATTAAAAATCACTTTACCCCAAAGTTTGCAGGGAAAGATGGATGGGAGGATGGTTAAAAAAGGAAATTCACCCCGGAGGTAAAAAAGGCAAAAAAAATAAAAAAAAAGCGTGACTTCTCCGACGAGAATTGGTATAATTCTCATTGTAAACAAAAAAGAAAGGAGAAGTCACATGGCAATTGTACAA
>JAUVLC010000172.1 GCA_030595925.1 Clostridia bacterium
AAATCTTTTCCCTTGTGACCAACGGTTTATAGTTGATTCTTCTTTTGAAGTAAGTATTATTCGTTCTGTTATGTTCATTCATAATGTTATACAAAATAAATATTCAAATGTCAAGGGATTTATGAGACAGCACACTAGGTAGGGGCAGACCTGTATGTCTGCCCTTTAATATTGATATTGTTAATCTCGTAATTATTAATGCAATTGTTATCCCCATTATCAGGGCGGACACATAGGTCCGCCCCTACAATTATGATTATTCCGTGTAAATAAACAAATTTATGTGCGTTCCCTTCCGGAAATTATTAAAAAATAAAGGAAATTCGAATGTGTAGAATAGAGAATAGGGAAAATGGAGAACGGTTCCCTATTTACTCCCTATTTATTATTTCATTTATTTCCTTTTATAAATATATTACACCTTCTTCCGTCAAAAGCCATTTCCATAAAGGCACAGTTTTTACGGTAAAACCGTTTAATTTTTCTTCCCCCTCAGTATCCTCAGTTATTATCAAAGCATTCTCAACTTTTAATTCTTTCATGGCTTTTTGAAGGCTTCGCAATTCACGGTTCTTGGTTTTTTCGTCTCGCATACTCCAACATACCTGAATCAAATTCTTTATATCCAAACCATCCTTGACAACGAAATCAACTTCTCTATGCTGAACGTCCTTCCAATAAAACAGCTCTATTTTTGGATTAAGAATCTGCTTGCGTTTAAGAGCGAGATAAACAATATTCTCCGCCAAGTGGCCTATGTCCTCAGAGAATCGAAAACCCAGTGAATTGCATAATCCTGCATCAATAGCGTAGATTTTGCGAGGGCTTTTCTCCTGCTCTTTTACCTTATACGAAAAACGCTTGAGTTGAAAAATGAGATACACATCCTCAAGATATCCTGAGAACTTGTCGATTGTATCAGCGCTTATGTTGAGATATTTTTCGGTTGATGAAAAAGTTATAAGATTTCCGGCATTACTCAGATAAAATTTGATCAACGCCTTCATATCCTTGGTTTTTCTGATACGGAATCTTTTCAGAAGGTCTTTGGTCAAAAGGTCATTAAAATAATTAAGTAAGATTTCTGTTTTTTTCTTTGATAATGTAACTTCCGGAAAAGATCCGTACTCCATATATTTTCTTAGTAATCCTTTTATTTCTGTCCTTTTCCTGTTTACATCAAGAGATGTTTTTATTTCCATCTTATTGAACATCAAGTATTCCGTAAAAGAAAGAGGGAATATATTTAAATCAAGGTGCCTTCCTGTTAAAAGTGTACCTAGTTCACGACTTAAGAGATGAGCGTTTGAACCGGATACGATTATTTTTGCTTTTTTAAGTTCATGCATCATACTCACCCATTTTTCCCACTCCTCCACTTCCTGTACCTCATCCAAAAATATGTATGGCGTTTCAGTGGGTGACATAAACTCCCGATAAACATCGTATATTTGAATAAGCAATTTAGTATCAAGAGACAAAAAACGTGGATCTTCAAAATTAACAAAAAGGACATTCTCTTTTTTTACACCATTTTCTGAAAGAAGTCTTCCCATCTGGCGCATTATATATGATTTACCAGCCCTTCTGGGACCGGTTATTGTTATCACTTGATTGGAGCCATGTATTAACCCCTTTAATCTATCAAGATAGGAGTTTCTTATAAGCCCTATATCCTTCTGACTTGCCCATTCATTCCAGTTATCTAATATGTCAAATATCTCGTTTTTATCCATTATTAAACCTCCTATTTGGTATAATTCGCTAATTTTACCGATTACAATATAGAATATACGCCAAAATTACAGTTTTGTCAATAGTTTTTTTAGAACAGGTATTTAAATGTCCACTATTGAGTGAATATTTCGATGTAGTGGACATTTTCGATAAGAGCGCCAAACCCTACAACAAGAGAAATTTATTTCTTCTTTGGTGTAAATTTCCTTTCCTTCAAACTCAAGTCGGGTTATGATATCTATTTCTTCTTCTTTAGCGGAAAGGGTACAAATGGTAAATAAAAATGCACCTTGCTCGGAAAACAAAAGTATACCGTTCAGTGAGTTAAAAAAAATATTTTTGAGTGCTAACGAAAAATCATTTGGTGAACAAACAGATATTTCCAAAGATCAGCCTCTGGCTGGAAATAAAATGGAACGGAGTGTTTGGGGTGGAGAATTTTCTGAGACACTCACCATCTCTTTAAACAAGTTTAACTTCTAATTGTTTATGTAATGCAGTCGCAAGTTTAATTAATGTTTGAAGCGTATAACTCTTATTATGAACATTTTCTAAACGTGATATTGTCTGCTGTGTAGTATGGAGTCTTTTGGCTAATTCTCCTTGTGTTAGATTTTCCTTTTCCCTTATTTTCGCTATTTGAATTGCTAATGAAGCATATACTTCTTCTTCCTTAAATGCCTTGCGAAACTCAGGGTTTTTTAGATCTTTTTTCAATCTATCTTTAAATTTTCGTACACCTTTCATAATTTAATTTCACCTCCCCGGTATCTTTTTAAAAAATCCTCTCTTATTCGTTCTGCTTTTTCAATTTCTTCCGGAAAAATCTTGTTAGTTTTTTTTAAAAAGCCATGCGTTATAATTATTTTTTTATTAAAGAAAAAATATAAAAACCGATAGTGATTTGAACCAAATCGTATACGAAGCTCACGAATTTTGCCTTTTACAATATCAGCAAATGGTCTTGGTAAATCAGGTCCTTCTTGTTCAAGTTTCTCTAACCATTTTTCTACCTTTGCCTGTATCTTCGGTTGTAACCTGTTTAAAAAGTTATCTACCTGACTTTCTCCTTTTCGGTTTTCATAAAAAAATAATTCGTACATTTACACTCCTAATACAATATTACACTATTTTTGGTGTATTTGTCAAGTAAAAAATTAAAAATTTTTATTTTTTTTTGGTTTTGGTGTAGTTAGTTTTACCATGGGAGAATCCTTGGTTGTATGAAATTAATGAGGTTTTTGCATAATTTGGTAATAACTTTATTTGAAATTAATTTCAAGCTTGGAACCGGTAGCTGATGCAATCTTTTCTAGAGTTCTTAAAGTACAGGTCCAATGATTGCCACTTTCGAGCCTGGCAATTACCGTTTGGGTGGTGTGAATTTTTCCAGCAAGCTGTTTCTGTGTTAAACCAAGTCTGTGTCTAAGCTGGGCAATTTTATAGCCAATCTCAAGTTTTCTACCTTCTTCCTCGTAATATTTTTTAAATTCTTTGTCTTTTAATTCTTTTCTTAATACATCTTGTAAACCTAAAAGTTTTTTAGTCATTATTATTCAC
>JAUVLC010000089.1 GCA_030595925.1 Clostridia bacterium
TTAAAAAATCAGAAAAAGTAAACTCCCTATATTTAATAAGGCTACAACAAAACAAGTTCCGGGAATTCCTAAAATAGGTAAAATAAAAATACTGATTAAAAATGCTCCTAAACAAGCACCAAACAAATCCAATCCATAAATAAGACCCGCTGTTTTTGATAATTTTCCCCCCTTAAACTGCAAATATAATTTGTTAGCTAATGGGAATTGTAATCCTCCGATAAAACCGGCAATTATAGGCAACAAAGCAAAAACAATATTTGACCCCAAATAAAAGCTAATATAATCCGTTCGCTTAGAAAATATCCGGAATAATAACGGAAGAATAAAAGGATAACCACAAACAAGCAGTTGTATTTTAATAAAAAGTCTCAAATTTCCTTTTTTTCTTTCAATCAATTTGGTAATCCACCACCCTCCTAAAATCAGTCCGAGCATAAAAGAAGTAAGAATAACACTTAATTTGTAGTATACATAACCATAAATAATCTGAAAAGAAAGCAGAGTAACTACTTGAAAAGTGATTTCCGCAAATCCTGTTGTAAATACCGCTAATAAAACAGACCAGGGGAAAATTTTTGCGTAGAATTTCTTTTTTAATAAAATAAAAATAAAAATAACGATATAAAACAATGCTACTATCAAATAAATTCTTTGTGCAGTAATTACCGTAAACAAATTTTTAAAGCTAACATTAAAATAACTGTTCCACAAAATCATATCATAAAAATAAGAAATCGGCCGAAAATCAGTATTAACCTTTACTTCTCTTTCCGGATGCAATCTTTGTTGTAAATAATCTATTCTTTCTTTTGATAATTCCGCTGATAAATAATAATCACGAACATATCGGGTCTGTATGTTGTAATTTTTTAATCTTTGGGCAAGAATAGTCCATTGATCGGTAAGAGCACCTTTGTTTTTACCGGCAAAGAAAAAACTTACGTCTCCGGGGAAGACTTTTATTTCAGTAAAAACGGTTTTTAATGTTTCTGAAAGTGAAAGTAAAAGCTGTTTTTGTTCTTCCCCTATATAATTAGGAGAAGAAGTTATTCCAAAGCAAAAAACGCCGTCATCCCGCAAAATTCTTTTTATTTCCTGAAAAAATTCTTTAGTATAAAACCTGTTCAATTGAGCGGTAAATGGTTCGGGAAGATTAACGATTATAATATCGTAAGTATCCCGGGTTTTTTTAACAAAAAGACGGCCGTCCATGTTTTTTACATTTAAGCGGGAATCATTCAAAACAGTTTCCGTTAAAGAAGGAATATATTTAGCGGCTAATTTAATTACCAAAGGGTCTAATTCCACATAATCAATTTTTTTTAAGGGGTATTTAAACATTTCCTCTAAAACTCCCCCTACCCCTCCTCCGATAAGCAGTACTTCCTGCGGAGCTGGATGTTGAAGAAAAGCAAAGTGCACTATTTTTTCACAGGTCAGCAGATCAGGAACTGTAAACATATATAACCCATTATTGAAAAAAGTATATTGTTCCTCGTCTTGAGTAACAACAGTATTGCCGTAAGATGAATTTTGTGAGGTTAATAAACGGAAAGGTTCCCATTGTTTTCGGAGGGAATATGAATTTAGGAAATTTATTTTACAAAAAATACAAATAATTGTAATTAAAACAAATAATAAACTTAAAATAGCCGTTTTTTTGTTTGTTTTTATGGCCGGGAAAAGAAGAAATGCTGGAATTAAATTTAAGAAACCAACTGTAGTTAATATAAAAAAAGAATGAAAGCAACGAATCAAAAAAATACTGACTAAAATCCCCCCTGTACTTGTTCCGATTGCATCTAAAATATAAACATACCCGATTTGAGTAGATTTTTCTTTATCCAATGAGTAAATATCGCATCCCAGAACAAACAAAAACCCACAAAGCAAACAAAAAGGCGCAAGCAGAATAAAACTTGCATAAAACATAGGTAAAAATCCGATTATTTCTCCCGGGAGGGTTCCTAATGTCCTGGGCAAGAATCTTATAGCTAAAAGAGTAAGAAAGGGAAAGAACGCCGCTAGTATTTCTCCGTAAATAAAAAAAAGCAACTTTTTTTTTATCCGTGCAACAAAAAAACGACCCAGTCCCCATCCTCCTATACCGACCCAGAAAAGCCAACCGGCTAAGGTAATACCTAAGGAAAGTTCATTACCGTAAAAAACAATCATTAATTCCCGCATTAAAATAATCTGGCTTACCATAGAAGTAAAACCGATTAAAATCAATGCCGTTGTAAGTTTTTTTCTCATTATACAGTTATATTTTATCCTAAACAATCAGATTTTAGAAAAGGATTATTTGATTTGAGTCAAAGAGGTTTTTTGTTCCATACTCCCGGTATTTTTTCTTTACAAAATTTACATTTCTCATTTACTATGTTATTTTCCAAAATTTGATAACCATGTCTTTTAATTAGTATTTTTCCACATTTAGGACAATAGGTGCTTTCGGCTTGATGGCCCGGAACATTACCCACAAAAACATACTTCAGTCCAACCTCACGAGCAATTTTATGCATTTTTTCCAATTTACTTACCGGAGTAGGAGCTACATTTTTCAATTTATAAGTAGGATAAAACCGTGCAAAATGTATAGGAACATCCTTTCCTAAATTATCCCGTATCCATTCACACATCTCTTTTACAATTTTCGGATCGTCATTATAAGAAGGAATTAATAAATTAGTAATTTCCAGATGAACTTTATTAGCTTTTAGAATTTTCATAGTTTCCAGCACGGTATTTAAATGTCCTTTTGTCATATCGGAATAAAATTCCTGAGTAAAACCCTTTAAATCAATGTTTGCCCCATCTAAATATTTAACTAATTTTTTTAACGGCTTGGGATTGAGTGAACCGTTGGAATGATATATGTTTTTTAGCCCGTATTGATGTGCAATTTTTGCTGTGTCCAGCATATATTCGTAAAACACAGATGGTTCCGTATAAGTATAAGCAATAGTGGAACATTTATGTTTTATAGCTAATTCTACAACTTTTTCAGGGGGCAAATAATAATTGACGGTTTCTTCCGGAGGAAACTGTGAAATTTGCCAATTTTGACAACACTTACACCGATAATTACAACCGGCAGTAGCAATAGAAAAAGCCATAGTTCCCGGCAAAAAATGAAAAAGTGGTTTTTTTTCAATAGGATCAATATGAACGGCGGTAGGATTGCCGTAAACAAGCGAATAAAGCTTCCCTCCCTCCGCTTCTCTTACTTTACAAAAACCTCTCATACCGTTACGCAAAGTACAATTTATGGGACAAAGATGACATTGAACAGTCTCTCCATCCAGTTTTTCATAAAACATTGCTTCTTTACGGTTAATAAACCCTTTTTTCTGAACAAGAGGTTCTGCATAAGAAAAAGGAGAAATACTTAAAAAAGCTATTCCTCCTATAAGACAAATTTTACAAAACAACTTTCGATATATTTTTCTATGTGCTTTCTCTAAGACAATTTCATCCATAATATTTTCAACCGATTTTAAAATTTAATCTTTTTTTGTTTTTTACAATTTACCCTTTGCCGTTTGCAACCTTCCTTTTTTGTTTTCCTTTCCCTTGATGGGACCCGCCTTAAAGATTAGCGGACAAGCAATTCAACTGTCGAATAACTGTCTTTTTTTTTAACTTTGTGCCTGTCTTTAATCTTTGTCTTTATCCGTTGTCTATGGACTATCGACTATGGACTGTCTCTTTGTCTTTGTTCTTGTCCGTTATCTATGGACTATCGACTGTGGACTATGGACTGTCTTTTTATCTTTTATTTCTTCCCTCGTATATCAATTAAAGGAACAGACCCTTCTCCCAACATTGTTTGCGGCAATGTTCCATCCCATTTTTTTATCCATTCCAAAGCGATAATATCTTTGTTTACGGTTTGCCTCAAAAGTCTTTGCTTGGTTGCCTGTGCCTCTGCTTGAAGAATTAATCTCTCTTTTTCTTGCTGAGCCTGTTTCTTTTTGTATTCAGCCGTTTTTATTTTTTGTTCTTCAATCTGTTTTTGTTCTACGATCTTGTTAAATTCAGCACTTAAATCGATATTAACCAAATTTACATTTTCTACTACAATATTGTAGCCAACCATTTTATTTCTTAATAACTCAGTTATTATCCCTTTTAATTTTTCTCTTTCCACAATAATTTTTTCTACAGGAAATTGTGCGGCACCTATTTTCACCGATTCTTCAATAGCCGGAACCATTATTTTTCTTTCATAATCAGAACCCACTTCCTGATGTAATTTACTTACCATACTAGTTTCCAGATGATAATTAACTACTGTTCGCACTACTACTGACTGCAAATCTTTAGAGGCAGCCTCGAATTTGCGTTCAAATTTTTGTGTTCGGACATCATACTTTATTACGGTTTCAACAAAGGGTATTTTAAAATTTAATCCTTCTTCCATTACTACCTTTTTCACGCCGGTAATACGGGAAAATACAACCCCTCTTTCTCCGGCATCAATAACGGCAAATGGATTTCCTACGGTAATTAAAACTAAAATGGCAACTGCAAAAATTATAAACACACTATACTGTTTAATTTTTTTTAAATCTACCTCCGGTTTCATTTCATAAACATCAGACATTTTACTACCTCCCTTTAATTTAATAAATTTAACTGCATTTTCTTGCTTGGATTCTACTAAATCATCCTGTTTTTGTCAACAGGTCTTTTTTTTTTAAATTTAACCCCCCTTTTATAGTTGATTTTTCAATGGATGTATTCCTTCGTAAATCTTTGTTAATAATTTTGCTAATGAAAAGCATCGAATTTTTCGATGTCTATTCCTTATTAATTTTTTGATAATAATCATACGGCAAAAATTCATTGTTTTTATATTTTAAAAGCATCAGATGGAGATGCGTAGGACTCCTTGAAGGTTCAGCGGAAAAACCCGTTCTACCCATTGTTCCCAATCTGTCTCCGGCTGAAACTCTTTGTCCCGGTCTTACAATAATATTTTTAAGATGGGCATAATAAGAAATAAGATTTTCCTGGGGATGATAGCACCAGACATAATTACCACCTCTGATTTTGCTTCCTGACTGCCAATCTTCAAAAGTAGAAACAACAATACCGTCCATCATGGCCAGGACAAAAACCGGTTTTTTACTCTGATCATCTAGACAATCCTGATTCCTGTCACGAATAAATATATCATGAGCCGGATGTCCACCATGACGATTACCATCAAAAAAGCTATATCCTTTAATTCGGCTATTACCATAAGGAATATTCGGTTTAAATCCATTACCCTGCTTTCCTCCCACATCAAGAATAGAATATCCTTCTACAGGGAAAACCCATTTATCTAATTTACTAAATTCATGTTTTTGAGCGAATCGATTAAGTCCTCTCATTATTTCAGGAAGTAATACAGCGGCTTCCTCAATTGAAAGATTAGAATCTCTTACTGCTACTTCAAATCTCTCCCAGTTGGTTATAGCCTTAGTAGTTAAATTCAATGAATTCTGTTGAATAAAACTCCTTAATACCGGTTTACCATACTGATCATAATTCAGGTGTTTTTCAAGGTATTTAAAATATCCATTTAAGCTAAACCACCCATTAACACCATGCTTATCAGTTGCTTTTTCAATATGACACTCTTGAGCCGGCATAAAACTGTATCCAATAAGATATAACTTCTCTCCTTTATTGTTTTCACAAACATCAAATATAATGGAAACATGTCCAATCCCGCCGTCTCTATTTTGAACTATGATATCTCCCGGATGAAGATATTCTTCTTTTACTTTATATAACCCTTTTTTTTGAGAATATGAATTGGCATAACTACAAGTCCATTTAAAAAACTTTTTGTAACCTGGGTTTTTTCTTCCTTTCTTCCATTTACCATAAATTATTTTTCTCCCGTTATAATCAGTCAGCCATAACCGGCTATTAAAACCAACTTCTTTTTGATACTCATACCAAAACCGATATGCCCAATCAGCACATTGTTCAATATCTTGCTTAAAATATAGGGGAATATCAATAACCCGCCAAACCTTATAAAAAAAACAAAAAAATTTAGATAATTTTTTCCTTTTATAAGTTAAAATAGGCGAATTAAGGGGTTTAACCGGTAAGAATCTTACCCATTCGGCAAAGGAATTTTTATATATTTCAATTCGTTTATAACCGTTGGGAGTTGGTATTTTGTCGTAAAGAGAATTTTCAACAGAATAATTTACACTCCCTTTATATTTATACCAGACTTTAGCCTCAGCATATATTTTAAATAAAATAACGGTAATAATCAGAAATGCAATTTTAATTATGTTTCTCATATAAAAGGGAATCCACCTAATGATTTTGTAAATTTTTCTTTGATTTTTTTGCCGGTTTTAGCACCGAATAGAGCAAGGATAAAAAATATAGGGCAAAACATCCCTAAAGAAACAAGGGCCCCTCCTATTGTTAGATAACGCAATTTACTTACGCTATAATTAAGCCATTTTGGGTCTTTGGAAAACATTTCTAAAATATATTCATCACCGGCAAAGAAAAAAGATATAATAGTGTGTAAACTTGAAATTACGGCAACCAAAACAATGATTATTCCGGGAATTAATAAAGCTATTTTATTTGTTTCGTTTTTCCTGACAATGAGATAGCCACCTATGATTCCGATTGCAAACGAAATTATAAACAAACCCATCCACCCCTTTAAAAACGGCAAATTTTTAATTAGATATTTAGAAAAAACAACCAAAAACGAAATTATTAAAATTTCGTTCCAGAATTCTTTTATCAGTAAGTTTATTTTTTTCATTTTTCTATTACTTTTTTTTATATGACTTTCTTTTTTTATTCCTGCCTAACGCTAAATTTTCTTTTTTATGTCAAACAGTCAATCCCTTTCCCTTTATTCCTATAGTAACCTTTATTTTTCTTCTATTTTTAAAAAGTCTTTTCCTGCTATTCCGATTACTCTGGTTGTGCCAATCAAATGTTTTTGTTTCTTCCCTAAATGACCGTAAATTACGTATTTAGGGGAAAACTTTACAATATAATCGTCAATAGCTTTAAATCCCTGATGAATTAAATCTTCATCTTTTGAAATAGAATAAGGAGGTGAGTGTGAAATTAAAATATCAACATATCCAATACTTTTACTTTTTAATTTCTTTCTGACTTCCCTTTCAGAATAGGAATGAAAACAGTCGTAATATTTATTCACGCCTGAAACCCCGGAAATTTTAAATCCGTTTACTTCTACTATCTTTTTATCTAATGCCCTTATACCGGGAATTTCTTTGGGGTCATGATTTCCATAAACACCAAATACCTTTACCCATCTTGCTTTAAAAAGAATATAGTCAATTGTTCCCGGATCAATATCTCCCAGGGTCAATACCACATCAAATTCATCCGCATTTATTTCCATCATTCTAAAATAATCCGGAGAATGAATATCTGATAATAAGTATATATTTATTTTTTTCATTTCAAATAAATTCATTCCCTTTTTTTTATCCTGTTTCTACCCTTTTTTGTGTTTGGGGAAAATTTAAGGCTTCTCCTTTTATTTGACTAAGTTTTTTCAACGGAAACACCATTCCCTGATAAATAATAAAACTAACCAGCAAGAAAAAAACAGTCAAAACGATATTGATAATGAATAAATGAGTTTTCTCTCTTCCTGAAAAAACATAAATACTATAAAAGAGCAGGCCTAAAAAAATAACAGGTACCAGCAACATAAAAAATCTTTTTACTAATTCACTTATACTCAAGATTATTTGGGTAATAAGTGGTAAGTCTCCACCAAAAGATTTAAAAATCAAAGCATATCCGGGAACCATTTTTACCAGTAAAAACAAACAAAAAATTAAAGAAATAACAAACCATAATAAACTAAAAATGTTCTTTTCCCTCATAATTTTTCTCCTTCCCTAATCAAGATGGTCTAATTTAAATGCTTTTTTCCGTAGTGGTAATCACCTTTGTTCTCTTATACCTTCTTTATTCCAATGAAACCTATGGCAACCATTCACTTTTCAAAGGTAAAACATATATATGACTGATATTATTTTTACGAAAGGATGTAAACAATATATTTGCATTTATCCAGGAAGGACAACAATCATCTGCTGGATCTTTTGTAATTCTTATTTTATTACTTCCATCTACATTCATAATCCATATATCCTTATTGCCTTTCGTTTCAGAAACATAAATAATCTTCTTACCACAGGGAGATATATTTGGACATCCGTCATAATATGGATTATCGGTTAATTTTCTTAAATTCTTACCCTTATCGTTCATAATCCAAATATCTGTATTTCCGTTTTTTTCACACTCAAAAGCAATTATACCTTTTACTGCCGAAGGGCACCTACATCTTCCCATATTAAATGTTAATTGCTTTTTATTTGATCCATCTATATCCATTATCCAAATATCTGATTCTTTTTCATTTTCAGAATAATATACTATCTTTTCTTCATACACTACAGCCCCTAAATCGTCATCGTCTGATTCAGTAAGTCTCTGTTGTATTAATGGATTTTCAGGATCACACCACCCATTTTTGGAATATCCACAACCCGAAGCTTCGTAAAAAATATCCCAATTTTTATTAGTCCTTTTAGAAAATATTCTTTGTCCACCACCTACACTTATAATTTCACTATACCATGTTATTTTCTCTTCTTCGATAATATTTTTTTCATCAAAATCTTTTCTGATAGTATTTTTAAAAGGTTTTACGGGATATTTCTCATTTAACATTGAAATATAACAAGGTATTTTTAAAAAACATGAATATTTTTTACCATTACTCTTAGTGTAAAAATCAAATCCAATTGAATTATAATCTCTCATATAACCCCTTTCAATATATTGCCGTGGCAAAAACTCTCCTTCTTCCGAATAATCGGTAATCTGTATAGGTCCTGTAAATTTTTCCATGAAACCAAATATTTGTTCATTTAACGCTCGTGTAATCTTGTTCTGCCGCAAAAAAGGATCCCATGAAATTTCTATATCCGTTTCTGGTTCAAAATCGGTGAAGGACCAGATTAATCTATTATTATCAATCTTATATCCTTCAGTAATCTTTACTATTTCCTTATATAGATTCACCCCATCGAAAGAAACAATAATTTTTGCTTCTTTTATTTTGCCTCTCCACAATTTTCCCGTTTTCATATTACATTTATACATAGGACATACATAGATTCCTTTAATTACATTTCCATACTTATTTATCCATTCATCCTCAATTTCAAATTGATAAAAACGTTAAGCACGATAAGAATTTGTAATAACTTTCTTTTCGTAAGGAGAGAATCTTACTTTCCAGGTATGAATATAATACTGTTCCTTTCTCTCTTCCACCTCAATTTTCTGATCATTTATTAAAGTTTTGAATTCCTTCAGGGGTATACTTTTTAATCCCCTCAATCCTGATCCTTGTCCCGGAAAACCGATAGTTACTTCTACTTCTTTATCTGAAAGATTTTCTAAATTAAAAACAGCATTAACAAAAATTTCCTCAGGATTAATCAATATATTTACAACTTTTGACTCCATTGAAATATTCTCTTCATTATACCATTCAATACTTCGTCCATTATCTACTAATTTAACTGGTTCAACATTAGCAAAAGCAAATCCAGTAAATAAAAAAAATATCATTCCATAAGCAATAATAATATTTTTGAGCATAAATTATTCTCCCTTTATTATATTATCAAAATATTTAAAATGCACAAATGTTTTCTGCCTTTTTTTCTGTTATCCGTATTGCACCTAAGCCAATCCCTAATAACTTCCCCAACTTCACACCTGATTCTTTCAAATATTTATTCGCCAAGTACACTTTTCGTTTCTTCTATTCATACTTTAAACCTTTAAGTAACATTCCGTATAATTCCCCTCTATTGGCCTAAGATTTTTATAGTTTTTATTTACCAGAACAACTACTGAACCTTCAGCAATGTTTCTTTTTAATAGATTGATGCCGATATTTTTTTCTTAGCAATATGCTGCAACATTTTCTCCTTCACAATTCTTTGTACAG
>JAUVLC010000033.1 GCA_030595925.1 Clostridia bacterium
ATCACTTTTGAGACGCCTCGACAGGAATCAGAGTATATACTCGTTATATAGAAAGAGACTCAAAAGACTAAAACGAAAAAATCAATGAGTGTGATCCTTGCTTAGATTTATTTAATTTTCACTTCAAGGATGCCACGGACAACAGATAGTTCCGGTTCCGATTATTGCAAAAGCATTTGAATTAGGGCTTGACACATTATATAACAGATTCCTGCCAAAATTTATTCCCAACCCCAATAAGGGGCAGAAAAAACCCTTCTTAAAAACTAGCAGGCAAACAAAAACTGTTCTGTAGAACTCCTGTCATAAATATATTTCAATCATTAAATCATAACCTTAATTACCAAATTATGATTCCAAACCTAACAATTTATTGTTTACCTTATTTCTGCCTAAGAGCTTAATTTATCACATTTTGCCTTTTTTTGCAAGACAATTTCTATTTTATTAAAATCGTAAACCGCCAAAAAATTTTAACTACCCATACTATTCAATTCCATAGATTTAAGAAAATCTTTATTTGATTTGGTTGCCTTCAACTTTTCCACTAACAATTCCATTGCTTCTATTGTACTTAAAGAACTTATAATTTTTCTAAGAATCCAGATTTTATTCAGTTCATCTTTAGAAAGTAATAAATCTTCTTTTCTGGTCCCGGAACGATTTATATCAATAGAAGGAAAAAGCCTTTTATCCACTAATTTTCTATCCAGACATATTTCAAGATTTCCTGTTCCCTTAAATTCTTCAAAAATTACATCATCCATCCGGGAACCTGTATCTACTAAAGCAGTAGCTAAAATTGTCAAACTGCCTCCTTCTTCTATATTACGCGCAGCCCCAAAAAATCTTTTAGGCCGTTGAAGGGCATTGGCGTCTATCCCTCCGGAAAGCACTCTTCCGCTTGAAGGGCTAACCGTATTATATGCCCGAGCCAAACGGGTTATACTATCCAATAAAATAACAACATCTTTCTTATGTTCCACCAATCTTTTTGCTTTTTCTATAACCATTTCCGATACCTGAATATGTCTATCAGCGGATTCATCAAAGGTAGAAGAAATCACTTCTCCTTTTACTGAACGCTGCATATCCGTAACCTCTTCCGGCCTTTCATCAATTAATAAAACAATTAAATTAACCTGTGGATTATTAATCGTTATGCTATTCGCTATTTTTTGCAACAATACAGTCTTCCCTGTTCGTGGCGGAGCCACAATCAATCCCCGTTGCCCTTTACCTATGGGAACAACTAAATCCATTATTCTCGTAGAAATTTCATTTTTAGTGGTTTCCAATACAAATTTTTTATCAGGATATAAAGGGGTTAAATTATCAAAAGGGACCCGCTCTCTAAGGGTATCCGGATTTTCCCCATTGACTGCCTCTACCCGCAAAAGGGCAAAAAATCTTTCTCCTTCTTTGGGAGGTCGCACCTGTCCTGAAACTGTATCTCCTTTGCGTAAAGCGAATTTTTTTATTTGCGAAGGAGAAGTGTAAATATCATCAGGTCCTGGTAAATAATTATAATTCGGTGACCGCAAAAAACCAAATCCATCGGGTAATATTTCCAAAACCCCTTCATCAAAAAGTAAACCGTTTTTTTCCGCCCTCATTTCCAATATTTTAAAAATTAAGTCTTGCTTCCTCAAACTGCCAATTCCCTCTATCTTTAAACTTTTCGCCGTTGTCATCAATTGATTCATCGTCATTTTTGCCAAATGGCTAATATCCAAAGCCGTACTATCTACTGCAATCATAATAACCTCCTCGTTTTTTATAAAATAAATTACTTCAAATAAAGTAACTCTTCCCAAACATTTTCTATCTTTTCCTTCAGTCTTTGTATGCTTTCCGAATTATCAATAAGATAATCAGCATATCTTATTTTTTTCTTTAAAGGCCATTGCTTATTTATTATCTGCAAACTCTCCTTTTTATTTAACCCATCCCTTTTCTCCATCCTCTCTATCTGGCATTCCCGGGAAACACTAACAACAATTATCCTATCCATAAAAACATTCACCCCTGTTTCAAAAAGGAGCGGAGCATCTACTATTATTATTTGTTTTCGAAAACCCTTCGTTTGCTTAACTTCTCTGATTTCTTTTTTTATTTGATTAATTATCAAAGGATGCATTAATTCGTTTAATTTTTTTAACTTTTCTTTATTAGAAAAGACTAAAGCCGCTAATTTTTTCCTGTTTATATATAATTTTTTCTTCGTTTTATACAGTATTTGTTTACCAAAGCAATTAATAACTTTTTTTCCTAAACTTGTTTGAGGTTGAAGCATTCCCCTCGCAATTTTATCCGCATCAATAATGTATGCCCCTAATTTTTTAAATTGCCCGGCAACAGTTGTTTTCCCGCTACCAATTCCACCCGTCAATCCTACTACAAACATAAAAATCTCTCTCGTTTTTATTTCTGACAATTTGGACAAAAAGCTGTTCCTCTTCCAGCCATTTTCATTCCTACCACTATAGACTTACACTTGAAACACGGCTTTCCTTTCCGTCCATATATTTGAAGGCGTTCACCCATCCATCCTTTCCTTCCTTTTAAGTCTACATAAGTGTCAATTGAAGACCCCCGACATTTTATTGCTTCCTTCAATATTTCTTTTATTGAAAAAAACAATTTATCACTTTCGCCCTTACTAAGGCTTGATGCAATTCTCGCGGGATGAATTTTTGCTTTAAATAAAGATTCCTGTGCATAAATATTTCCTATCCCGGATATAAAACTTTGATCCATCAATAGAGATTTAATTTTTGCTTTTTTCCTTTTAATCATTTCATAAAACATTTTTATAGTAAACCTTCTATCCAACGGTTCTATTCCTAACTTGCTAATTCCTTTAAATTTCTCCCAATCATCTATTAGACGTATTTCTCCAAAAAGACGCCAATCGCAAAAATTTAAATATTGTCCGTTATCTAAAAGAAAACGAATTTTACTTTTCTCATTTTTATCACCATAAGTTAATTGCCCGGTCATTTTAAGATGAATTACTAAGTGTTGCCCGGAGAAAAATTCAAAAATTAAATATTTACCTCTTCGAATAATTTTCTTAATAATTTCCCCTTTTATTTTATCAGCGAATTCTTCGGCAGAGGGTTCTTTAATAATTTTAGCTACTTTAATTTCTGCGACTTTTATTTTTTTGCCCAAAATTGTTTTTTCTAAATCAGTTTTAATCGTTTCTACTTCCGGTAATTCCGGCATAAAAACCCTCTCTTAATTACATTCGCTCCAACAAATTACTCCCCATGCTACCCCAATTTTCACCCGTTTTTATGTTTACTTTTATCGGCACATCCAGTTTTACCGCATTTTCCATTTTTTCCTTAGCTACCTGAAGAAGAACCTCTTTTTCTTCTTGAGGAACTTCGAAAATCAATTCATCATGTATTTGTAATAACATTTTGGATTTTAAATTTTTATTTTTTAATTCGAAATCAATTTGGACCATTGCCATTTTAATAATATCCGCAGATGTCCCCTGAATAGGCATGTTTATTGCTACTCTTTCGGCAAATTCTTTCAAAATACGATTTTCACTCTGAATCTCGGGAAGATATCTACGACGATTAAAAAGAGTTAATACATAACCGTCTTTTTTAGCTCTGGTTACTGCTTTATCTATAAATTTTTTAACCCCTTCATATTTTATGAAATATTTCTCAATATATTCTTGTGCCTGTATCTGGCTAATTCCTAATTCCTGGGCAAGACCGTAAGAAGACATTCCATAGATAATACCAAAGTTTATAATTTTAGCTGTCTTTCTCTCCTCCTGATTAATTTTCTCAAGAGGAATATTAAAAATCTCTCTTGCGGTCTGGCTATGGACATCGTTTCCGCAACAAAAAGCTTTTTTTAAATTTACGTCTTTTGAAAAATGAGCCAGAACCCTTAAATCTATTTGTGAATAATCCAACGATATAAAAACACATCCTTTTTGAGCAATAAAAGCTTTTCTGATTACTTTTCCCATTTTCGTACGAACAGGAATGTTTTGCAAATTGGGATCAGAAGAAGAAAGCCTTCCTGTCGCTGTAATTGTTTGGTTGAAAGAAGAGTGAATACGTTTGGTTTTTGAGTCTACCAACTTCAATAATCCATCAACATAAGTAGATTTTAATTTTTGTAATCCCCTATATTTCAAAATTAATACGGGTAATGTATGTGAAAAAGAAAGTTTTTTTAAAATATCTTCCGAGGTAGAAGCTCCTGTTTTAGTCTTTTTTATAATCGGTAACTTCAATTTTTCAAATAAAATAACCCTTAACTGCTTCGGAGAATTTATATTAAACTCTTCACCGCTTTGAATATAAATTTCTTTTTTTAACTCTTCAATTTGATGTTCTAATTCCACCCCTATCCCTTCAAGATAATCAGTGTCCAGAAGAATTCCTTCCATTTGCATTTGTGCCAGTATTTTAAGTAATGGTATTTCTATCTGGTAAAAAAGTTTATCCAACTCCTTTTTCTTTAATTGGGAATTCAAAATTTCTGTTAACCGCATCATATATTTAGTATCTCTGCAGGCTAAAATAGCAATTTTTTCTATTTTTATTTTTGAAACCTCTTTTTTTTCTTTTTTAATTAAATCTGCAATTGTTGTTGTTTTTAAATTTAAATACTCCAGGATTATGTTTTCCAACGGATACTTTTGCTTAGAAGGATTAAGCAAATAAGCAGCAACCATTAGATCAAAGCCTATCCCGCAAAGATCAATTCCCTTTTGCTTTAAAACAATTAAACTAAATTTCAAATCCTGTCCGTATTTTTTAATTTTTTCATTCTCAAAAATGAATTTCAGTTTTGCCAAAACATAATCCGTTTTTAACTGCCCGGGACACCCCTCATAATTGTGAGCAAGGGGGAAATAAACTGATTTTCCGTCCTCAAATGTAAAAATTAAACTTACTATCTGTGCATTCAAAGGAGACGAATCTGTTGTTTGTATTTTGAAAAAAACTTTTTCTGACTCACAACTTTTTTTCAATATCCTTTCAAACTCTTTTTCCCCGGTAATAATTTGATAATTATCCGAAATATTTTCTTCCTCGGGCATCCATTCTGAAATTAAATTCTTAAATTCAAATTCTTTCAATATTTTTAAAAATTTTTCCCGTTCAATCTTTTTAAATTTACAATCAGAAATCTCTATATCTACAGGCACATTTTTTACCAGAATAACCAATCCCCTGCTCATTTCCGCCATTGGTAAAAAATTCTCTATTTTCTCTTTAATTTTTCCTTTAAGTTCCGGCAGCTTGTTTTTTAAATTTTCTATTGTTCCATATTTCTGAATCAATTTAACTGCTGTTTTATTTCCGATCCCCGGAATACCCGGAATATTATCTACAGAATCTCCTGCCAGTCCCATAAAATCCACTATTTGTCCGGGCTCTATTCCCAAAATATGTTTCACTTCTTCATTATCATATACAACATTTTTAAGCTCATCCAAAACCGTTATCTTCTCATTTACCAATTGAAGCATATCCTTGTCATTGCTTATTATAACTGTTTCTATCCCCTCTCTTTCCGCTTTCCCGGAAATAGTTGCAATCAAATCATCTGCTTCATAACCTTCCTTTTGGAAAAAAGGAATACTTAAAGATTCTACTATTCTTTTACACAAAGGAATTTGTACTTTTAAATCTTCCGGCATTGCAGGACGGTTTGCTTTATATTCAACATATTCTTTATGTCTAAACGTTGGATGAGGAGAATCAAAACAAACAACTAAATAATATGGATTTTCCTGTTGTATAATTTTTAGCATCATTCTGGTAAACCCATAAACTGCATTAACCGGAAGTCCCTGAGAATTAACCAGAGGGGGAAGAGCATAATATGCTCTATAAAAATATGCATTTCCGTCTATAAGATATAATTTTTTATTTGTCATGATTCAAACCCGGCGCCCCTAACAAATTACCTCTTTTAGTTTTTCTTCATCAATAATAACTATATAGTGATCATCAATACTAAGATACCCATTTCTTTTAAAACTACTCAAAACCTTAGTAATAATTTCCCTGGCAGTTCCAACTAAATTGGCTAATTCCTGGTGGGTTATTTCCAGATTAATCTTTATTCCTTTTTGGGTTTTCTCTCCACACCTGGCCGCTAAATCCAGAAGTGCCGATGCAGTCCGCCCCATTATATTCTGAAAGGTCATTATCTGAATATGTCTATTCGATTCACGCAACCGAAAACATAGCGTTTCTATTATATTGAAAAGTATCTCCGAATTGTCTTTGAGCAATAATCTAAAAGAATTATTATCTATTACCATCATATCAGTATCTTCCATTGCTTGAGCAGTAGCTGATCTCAACTCTTTATCCAAAATGGCCATTTCACCGAAAAAATCACCTTTTTTTAATAATGCCAGTGTTTTTATTCTTTCTCCCGAAGAAATTTTAAAGATTTTAATCAACCCTGAAATTACAATATATAATTTATCCCCTTCATCCCCTTCGGAAAAAATGTTTTCCTCTTTTTTGTAATTTTGTATATACGCTATTTTAGCTATTTTATTTAGATTCTTAGAGGAAAGCTTAAAAAAAAGCCCTACCTTCTTTAACAATTTAATCTTGTCCATTTTTCCCCTCCATAAATAAAATTAATTCTTAAAAGATTATTTCATCCGAACTTTTTCAAAAATATTACGGTTTTATTTTTTTCCTTGTGTAGTCCCTCCCACAATGATTTTCGGTATTCGTAAGGTCGGTTGCCCATCCGAAACAGGAACACCCTGACCATCCTTTCCACAAGTGCCTATATTAAACCCTAAATCACTTCCCACTTTATCAATCGAATTTAAAACCTCCGGGCCATTTCCGATTAAAGTTGCCCCCCTCACTAATGAACCGATTCTCCCATTAACTATTTCATATCCTTCTTCTACTTCAAAAACAAAATCACCATTAGCAGTATTCACTTCCCCCCCACCCATTTTTTTAACTAATAATCCTTCTTCCTGTGCTTTCATAATATCCTGCGGGTCTTCTTTACCCGGAGCAATATAAGTATTACTCATCCGGGGAATAGGTTTAAATCGATAGGAAGCACGCCGGCCATTTCCCGTTGATTTTGTATTATCTTTCCATGCACTAAAAAGGTCGTAAAGATAATTTTTTAAAATACCGTTTTCCACTAAAACATTCTTTCTGGCAGGTATTCCTTCATCATCAAAAAGATAAGACCCCCGTTTGGAAAAAAGAGTCGGGTCATCAATTACGGTAATTAATTCAGACCCTATTTTTTGTCCTTTCCTGCCGGCATAAGCAGGGGAAAGACCCTTTTGCACTAAATCCGCTTCCAAACTATGGCCGATTGCTTCATGAATCATCGTCCCACCGGCCTGCGCAGATAAAATCACAGACATATTTCCGGCAAGAACCTTGGGAGCACTCAATAAATTTATCGCCCGCTTTGCCGCTATACAAGATAAAATTTCTACATTATAATTATCAAACAATTCAAAACCAATTAATCCTCCGACAATTTCACTCCCTGTTTGGATAGTTTTTCCATCAAAAGCAACTACTTTTATTAAAAAAGTAGTATACACTCTTTTCTCGCAATTATATAAACCGAAAGAATTAGCAACTATTACTTCTTTTATTATATTATTATAAACAACTTTAACCTGTTTAATCCTACTATCTATATTTCTTGCTGCATTGTTAGCTGAATTAACCAATTGAACCTTTTTTCCTATCGGAATATTATCCGGCATTTTCCTTATATTGTTCAATTGTTTTTTTTCATTATTAAGATGTTCATAAGTAAAAACATCCAGACATTTTTTATTCCCTCTTTCTTTTCCCCTCTTAGATTCATAAGATGAACACAACTCTAAAGCTAATCCTTTTAGTTTTTTAGGGGAAAAATCATTAGTACTTGCATATAACGTTTCTTCTCCCGTTATAAACCTAATCCCTACCCCTTTATCCACACCTGAAGAAATATATTCAATTTTATCTTCTTCACAAACCACACTTGTAGAATGTGTGTTTTCCGCATAAATGTCAGCAAAATCCATTTCTTTTTCTGTGGCAATTTTAAATAATTCTTTAGTTAAGTTTTGAGTAATCATAGAATTTACTCGCAATTTATATTTTAAATTTTCAATGCTTTTTATCACAAAAATCTTTTTATTTTTTTATTATGTAAAAACAACTTTTCGTTAGGCACTTTTTAATTTAATTTCACCTGTAAAAATCACGGCATTTGTCTATTACTAAATATAAATAAACTTGCGGGTACTTTTTAGAAAATTTTTTATGTTAAACCAAACAAATATTTCGAGGATTACCGGCTGGACTTTTTGTCATACAAAAAATATATTATCATTAATATCTTTTTTTAAAAATATAATTCCTCTTAAAGCTAAAGAATATAAAACCTCAGATACTTCCGCCTCTGACAGACCGCTTCTTTCAACTATTTCATCTTTTTTGTTCTTTCCATCTATTAAAAGAATTATTTCTTTTTCTCTATCAAAAAAAAGTCCTATCTGAGATTTTATTTTCTCAACAACAGTAAAAACTAAAGATTTCTTTGCAAAAATACTGCGTTTCAATCTTTTTGCTTTTTTATTCCATAAATTTCCCTTACTGATTAAATCGTCAATATTAACAAAAAAATGTATCTTTTCTATTTTTTTCAAAAATTCATCAGATAAAAATTCCGTTTTAAACTCATAAAACCCTTCTTCCCATGTATATACATCATAAATTTCCTCCAGAAGTTGACGCTTGAGTATTTCTACAAATTCACTTTGAGAAAGAATTTTCTGTTGCATTAAAATTTCTTCCAGCGATTTATTTGTCTTACTCTGAATTTCTATTACTTCTTTTATTTTTTCCTCGGGAATATTTTTAAATCCTAAAATTATTCTGTCCAAAGATATTTTTTGGGAAGAAGAAACCCAGCATAAATTTCCTTCCTGAAAATAAAAACTTTTTTTTATTTCATCCTCACTACTTACAACAACCAAAGAACCTGTTTCTTTATTTTCCGAAAAAGTTTTTAAAATCTTACTCAAATCAACCGAATTTAATTTACCCTTAATAATCACTCTTTATCTTCTCTCTTCCTGTTTCAAAATATTATCCAATATTCTTAAAATTATTCCTGTATTAACAAAGTAACAACTATTCTTTTTTACAAATTCATTTGCTGTAATTTATTAATTAATTTAAAGGCTTCCTGTAGATTTTTTTCACCCAATAGTTTTTTTACTTCATTTAACATATCCAGTGCCTGTTGATTTCGTTTTTCAACTGCTTTCGGAACTAAAAAATTCACTGTTTCTTCAATTATATTCATTATCCCCTGCAAATTTTTAGCACTCTTAATTTTTTGTTTAAAAATTTTTGCAACTTGAAAGTCATTCTTTCTTGTTTCCGGTTTTTTTTCAGGCAACCCTGTTTCAGTAAAAACTAAAAGATCTTTAAGCAATTCTTTTGCCATAACAAGTGTTATTTCTCCACCCTTCAATGTCAACTGGGAAATCGCAATTAACCTGTTTAAAGCCCCTTCCAATTCCCTTACACTATTAGAAATATTTTGTGCCAGAAAAAAAACAACTTCATCGGAAAGTATAATTTTATTTTCTTTTAAGCTAAGTTTCTTTTTTAAAATAGCCACTCTTGTTTCTAAATCCGGCGGCTGAATATCTGTTATTATTCCTCCCGATAATCTCGTTTTTAACCGTTCTTCAATGTTTTTAAACTCTCCGGGAGGACGATCACTGGTAACTATAATTTGTTTATTAGATTGAGATAAAGCATTAAAAGTGTGAAAAAATTCTTCTTGCGCCCTTTCTTTTCCAATTAAAAATTGAATATCATCTATTAAAAAGATATCGTTTTCCCTGTATATTTCATGTAATTCATCTACAGTGTTATTTTTTATCGCATTAACGATATCTTTAACAAAGCGTTCTGCATTAATGTAAAAAACTTTCAGCGATGGATTTTTTTCAATTAAATAATTACCTATAGCATTCACTAAATGCGTTTTTCCTAATCCCGTATGGCTGTAAATAAACAAGGGATTATATTTACCTCCGGGAAATTTAGCTACTGCCACCGCTACTGCGTAAGTAAAACTATTTCCACTCCCTATTATAAAATCATCAAAAACGAATTTTTTTATTAAAGGAAATCCTTCCCCCCCCGAAGAGATATTCTCATCCATTTTATCGTCGATAAATTCCGGCACTGAAACGTATCGATAATAAAGAACTTTTTCAATATCTTTTTTCCGGCTTATAAAAGGCAAGATAGAATAATCCGTTATTTTTTTCAAATTTTCAATAACTTCATCACTTACGGGATCCAACATGCTTACGGCAAGAACATTGTTTGATTTGGCAATTGGGACTACAAAAAATTTTTTTGCTATATTAGCCGGGATTTGTTTTATAACATCATTTTCTATTTTATGTTTTGCTAAGTCAAAATAAACACAGTTATATTTTTTTTCCAAAAAATCCACCAAAATGTCTTCTAAAAGATAATCATTATTTATCAAACACGCTATATCCGTTCCTCCCTGTCGATTACTTTCTTTCCGTGCTCTTTGAAAAGATTCCTTGGAAATAATCTTTTCATTTTGAAGAATATCACTTAATCTTTCAGCCATAAAACACCTACCCTTTTATTTCTTTATAATCATAATAATACCTGAGTTTTATTTGAATTATTTTTTATTAACATACCCATATATTTTAAGTTTAAAAAATTATTTTATCTGTTTAGCTATTTCCTCAACGACCTTATTTAAAGAAAAAATTAGAGACCCCAACCTGGCCAAAGGTGATGATAAAGAAACAAGAAATAATTTGCTATTAACATTAACAAAGGAAACAAATCCCTTTTCATCATTTACAAACATTTGAATAATCGACGGTCTTTTTATTTGCTTGTAATCTTTATAAAATTTCAAAAAAAGTTTAGGCACAGATAAAAGATTCTCTTCTTTCAACTTATCATTTACTGCCTGAAAAACTATTTTCCCTTCGAAATCCACAATTACTGCCCCTAATACTTGATTGTCCTCTGTGACTAATTCTTTTAAAATTATTTCCATCTTTTCTTTCACCGGCAATTTTTTTTCTTTTTCGTTAACTTTTTGTTCATCAATTCTTTTTATCCCTTCCATAAAAAGTTTCTGGATACTTGTCTTTATTGTTTCCTGTCCTGTATATTCACCTTTACTAAATTCAAATTCCCCTTTTTCCCACCGTAACATCTCAAAAATAACTTCCTGCCCGATTAAACTTCCTAAAGTAGCATGAACCACTTTCCCATGCTTAAAATATAGTTTTCCTATTCCATTGTTATTTTTTACTTGCAAATAACCTGTTTTTCCTGCCATTTCTAAAATTTGAATTGTATCAGTCAAATTAACATCTTCCAGAGAACCTCGTAAACTCATTTTTACTCCCCCACATTTACTAAATTAAATTTTTCTATATTATTACACATTTAATTCAATTCAAACTTTTCAATAACAGACTTACAAATTACTTTTATTGTAGCAAAAACCCCCACTCCTTTAATCGCAATCGCTTCAAAAGAAGGCTTTTTATGAAGATTTACCATCTCTTCCAAATGGAAAACCGAATGTATATCAGACAAATCCCGCTTATTATATTGCACAACACAAGGCAAGGTATCAAACTCCAAATTATATTCCTTTAATCTAAGTAAAAGTTCCTTATAGCTATTTATATTCTCATTCAATCTATCTTTCTGTGAATCAACAATAAAAACCACTCCATCCGCACCTTTTAAAATTAGCTTACGACTCGCTTCATAATATTCCTGTCCGGGAACTGTATAAAGATGAACTCGAGTAGTAAACCCTTTTATTTCCCCTAACTCCAAAGGAAGAAAGTCAAAAAATAAAGTGCGTTCCTTATCCGTCATTAATGAAATCATTTTTCCTTTATAGGAAGGCGATATTGATTGGTAAATATATTCCAGATTCGTGGTCTTCCCACCTAACCCAGGACCATAATATACAATTTTAAAATTAATCTCCCGTAAGGCATAATTAAGGGATGCCATTATTTTTCCTTCGTTTCTGTTTTTGTCTGCTCAATCAGGGCAGAATCCGAATCAGAAAAAATGGTATCTATTAAATTAGTAGCATATTCTTTAAAATTCAACAATTCCAATTTCACCCTTTCTTCCTCTCTTTTCCCCCCTTTAATTAAGGATCCCGTCACTTTTTGAGATACTTCTTTTGCATAAAACCTAACTTTTCCCACATTATTAAGATTTTCAAAAACCACCACCATCATCGCAATAGAACCTAACAAGGAAATATGCACATGCCTTTTTTCTCCCTGCTGAAGAAGAATACTAAATTCTCTCTCCCCTAAAAGAGAGGCAACCTCTTTTGTCGCCGCAAAAGACCCTGCAACCAATGCCGCCAAAGCAGTAGTATTAATAAAAGAAACATCTCCTCTACTGGTTATTAACTGCCCGTCTTTGGTAATCAAAATTATACTTATAGCCGTTGTTTTAATTATGAAGTCATCTAAATACTTATTAATTTCTTCTATTTGAGATGAAAAAGTAATACTTTTATAGTCTCCCATCCTTCCATTATCTCCTTTTGTTATCATAAAATAAACTACTCTTTTCGATTTTCAATGTTTAATATTATTTTTTCCAAAACATTTTTCGCTAAATCCAATTCTATGGATTTTTTGCCTAAAAGAAAAGCTTTCAAAAATATAGCATCACATAAAACATTTATCCAAAAAGGAAAAGATATTTTATTTTTTTTATCTAACCATCCAAAAATTTTTTCTTTTATTTTTTCAGAAAAAAATTCCTTTTCGCCGCCATATAATTCAAGTCTTTGATCAATATATCCTTTCACATCCGCTAAACCGAACGATCCCAGATGAAATTGCTTTGTTACCTCTTTTAATTTTTCATTTTTTTCTATCCACTCATTAATTAAGGATGAACCTAATAAAATAAAACTAACAATACTCCTTCCATCTTCGTCTTTTAACTCTGTCAACCGAAGCAGATTAACTATTGCCTCTTCCCCTGCAAGATTATCACTATTATCAATTAAAAAAATTGTTTTTTCTTTTTCTTTATTATATTCCTGCTCTATAAAATCAATAACACTTTTTATTTCTTCCCCGGAAATATTAACCTGCCTTATTACTCTTTTCAGAAAAGAATCAAAATCAATCTGCTTTTTTGTAATAACTAAAAAAATAACCTTATATTCTCTTTCTTGTTTTAACAAACTATCCAAAAGTTTTATTCCTAAAGTACTTTTCCCCGCATTCCTGTCTCCTGTAATTGTTAACAAGGAAACTTTTAATTCTTTTATTGTTTTTAAAACCTCTTTTTCTATTTTACCATTTCTATCACTCGGATAATAAGTAGTTAAATCCAAAGCGTTTTTAAAAGGCAATTCTCTAAACCCAAAAAAGTCTTTATACATAACCCCTCATTATTACCTACCAATACATTCAAGCAAATAGTTCTTTAATTTGCTTAAAATAACATTTTTTGTTATTTTTAATTTACAATTTACGGTTTGTCCATCGAAGTTTTTTATCTCAGGTAGATTTTTTTATCAGTGATAGTTACTATAATACATAAATTTAAAAAAGTCAAGTTTTTTCAATTCGCTTTATTTTAATACTAATTCCTATTTAACATCAATTCTTTTCTTAATAAATTCAGTGCAGCGTTTTTTACCTGTTCTTTAATTTTTTCACGTTTTCCCACAAATCTGTATTCTTCACATATTTCCCTGCTATTTGAAGCCAAAGATACATAAACTAACCCTATAGGTTTTATCAAAGACCCTCCGCCCGGTCCGGCAATACCCGTAGTAGCCAGACCAATATCCGTCTGGGCAAGACGCTTTATTCCCTGAGCCATGGATAACGCTACTTCCTTGCTCACCGAACCGAATTTATTCAAAACTTCTTCTTTTACCCCTAATAAATTAATTTTTACTTCATTACTGTAGGCAATTACCCCTTGTTTAAAATAAACAGAACTTCCTGCAATATCAGTTACCTTATGAGCAATCAATCCTCCGCTACAGGACTCGGCAACAGCTAAAGTTAGTTTTTGTTTATTTAAGAGTTGCCCCGCTACGCTTTCTAATGTTTCCTGTTTTTCACCATAAATATTATCTTTCAGACACTGATAAATTTCCGATTTAACCTTGAGCAAGATTTCATCTATCAGTATTTCGTCTTCTCCCTGAGCGGAAATTTCTATATCTACCAAAGATGTATACGCTTGTAAACCAAAATTTAACTTCCCTAATTTTTTTTCCATCTGTACTAAATTCCTAATTTTTTCTGCAACTACTGACTCTGTCAATCCATAAGTATGAAAAATAATAGCTTTTCTGATTTTGTGTTCATATTTTGCCTTCAAAAAAGGTAAAATATGCTTTTTCATCATTGGCTGCATTTCCGAAGGGGGGCCGGGTAACATAATAACTATGGACTTAAAATCCTTTTCCTTTAACTGAATAATCATTCCGGGAGCTGTCCCTGTCAAATTAGGAATTATTTTTGCCCCTTCAATAATGTAAGCCTGTTTTTCATTTTCCTGCGGCATTTTCAAATTTCTTTTAGCAAAATGTGCCGCGATATTATGCATAATTTCTTTATTAAATACCAACTTTAAATTCATTACTTTAGCCATTATGTCCCGGGTTAAATCATCAAAAGTCGGGCCCAGACCGCCGGTAATAATAATAATTTGTGACCTTTTAAGGGCTTTTTTAAAAAACTCCTCTAATATTCTTTCTTTATCCTCTAAATTACTGATTAAATTCACTTCTATCCCTATATCCGCTAATTCCTTACTAATATAGGCACTATTAGTATCCACATATCCTCTTAAAAGTTCTGTCCCAATACAAATTATTTCGGTATACATAATTTATATGTTCCTTCTTATTGCAACTTTAAAACACAAAATTCCCCACACATAGTACATGCTTTTTCTTTCTCTTTTTTTCTTTTGTTAAGGGAAGATTCAACCATAAATTTTTTTCTAAATGTATCCGGATTAATAGATAACTTTTCCTGTGCTTTCCAGTCCAATGCCCTGCGTGCTTTTGCCATCTTAATATCCCAGTCAAGACTATTTTTTACTCCTTTTACAATATCAGCGGCATGGGCGGCAATGCGTGAAGCAATCACCCCCTCTTCCACATCTTTTACCTGCGGTAAAGACAAATGCTCCGATGGCGTAACATAACATAAAAAATCCGCCCCGTGAGAAGCAGCAATTGCCCCCCCAATAGCTGAAGTAATATGATCATATCCAGGGGCAATATCGGTAACCAAAGGCCCTAAAACATAAAAAGGCGTTTCCTGGCATAAATTTTTTTCCAACAGAATACTGGCTTCTATCTGATTTAAGGGAACATGTCCGGGCCCTTCAATTATTACCTGAACATTTTTTTCCCGGGCTCTTCCGGCCAAATCTCCTAAAATAGAAAGTTCCGCAACTTGCGCAGCATCAAAAGAATCCATTAAACAACCCGGGCGTAAACCATCTCCCAAACTTAAAGTAATATCATAGGTTCGTGCAATTTCCAGAATTTGATTAAACTTTTCGTAAAGAGGATTTTCACATTTATTAAAAAGAATCCAATTAGCTAAAAAAGTTCCCCCTCTGCTTACCATTCCCATTAACCTTTTATTTTTTTCTAAAATATTTAATACGCTTTGGGTCACTCCGCAATGTAAAGTCATAAAATCAACACCCTCTTTTGCCTGTTCTTCAATAACATTAAACATATCTTCTGCTTTCATATCTTTAATGCCTTGTCCTTTTTCCATACTTCTTCGTGCTGCCTGATAAATGGGAACTGTACCCAAAGGCACCGGAGACTTTTTTAAAATCATTTTTCTTATTTCTTTTAAATTCCTCCCTGTAGAAAGATCCATTACCGTATCCGCTCCCATTTTTACGGCAACCCGTAACTTTTCTTTCTCATCACCTAAATTCCCGGAATCAGAGGAAGTACCAATGTTGGCGTTAACCTTTGTTCTCAAACCCTTACCTATCCCCACCGGTTGAAATTTTTTCTTTCCGTATTTACCTAATTTTGACAAAGATGTCTTTCTCAATTTATTCTGAAGAATGACTATCCTCCCCCTGGCAATACCTTCACGAATATATTCCGGTGATAAATTTTCATAAGATGCAACTATTTTCATTTCCGGCGTAATTTTTTTCTCTCTGGCAGACTTTAACTGTATCATTTTATTTTTTTCTCCTCATTTGTAATTAAACTATTTAGATTTCTACAAAATAAAAAAAAAATCCTTGTCCAACTATATCAAACAATCCAAAACACATTGATTTAACCAAACTCCTCTGTCAATCATGGTATGTTTTAATCTATTTTACAGCACTCTCAATAAATCATCTATAAAAATACTCAGGAAACATATACTAATCTGGCAATTATTCCCACAATAATAGCAATGCCGTTTCCTACAATTAAATTCTTCCGGGAAAAATCCAATTGCTCTTTCCATTGGGTTTTACTTAAAAAAACCCTTCCTAACCAAATTAAGGGAAAAAGCATTTTCCAAAATCCCGGTAAAAGTAAACAGAAAAAAACAACTGTTCTTTCCAATATACCATAATGTTTTTCTTTTCCTTCTATATTTGTTTTATCAAAATTTTTAAGGTAATATATAAAAATAGTTGTAAAATGGGTCGCAACAATATACAGAGATAAAATTATTACCCATCTCTCTCTCAATAAAGGAGCTGAAAAAACAAGGTAAAACTTCCATATTAAAAAAATAATTGTAATATGAAGAACTTGATCCAGAATAAAAAATAAAACATTATCCGTCTTCTTATATTTTTTTATCCCAACCATGCGAACAGTGTCGATAAAAAAATGTGAAAAAGCAATAACAACAACAAAAATCCAATTTTTCTCTAAAAATCTGCTAAACAAGCTAAAACTTAATATTAAAAAAATAAAAGAATGTATTATAACACCAAAAAGTCTCTTACTTTTTTCTTCGGCAATCTTATTGGTTTGTAAAGTAAAATCGGCTAATAAATGTGCCAAAATCAAACGCCAGAATAAAAACATTTTTCCCTCTCTTTTAATTCAATGAGACCACAAAGTTTTATCAGCTGCGCTGATAAAACTCTGTAGTCGAATAGATCCCAAACACTTCGTTTTGCTCAGCATAAACTCCCTTGAAGAAAATCGAAGGGACTAGGGATTAATACCCCACAACTTGCTGGGGGATAATTAATTTACTTCTTCTTCCATAAATTATCCAATAAATCCCGGGCCTTATCCTTTAATAAATCTTCCGGCTTTTTCTCTTCCTGGACTTCAGTACCTTTCTCCCCTTCCCCTTTTCCCTTGATTTTCATTTTCTTAAATATTCCTTCAATAACTTTTTCTTTTATTACTTTTTCTACTTTTTTAAGTTTCGGTTTAATTTTCGGGTTATCAAAACTCCCTTTAATGAAAAAAGTCAACACTACACGCCCGTCTTTATCTACTTCGGTATAGGCTGCCAGTTCCTTTCCTTTTCCTTTAGGCAGCTTAACATCCATTTGAACATCCAGTTTTTCTTTAACCAAATAAACCTTTCCCCGGGAAAAAATATCAGAACCCGGACTATAAATAGAAAGATTCTCCTTCATTATCCCCTGACTAAAAATATAGTCTCCTTTAATTTTTTTATACGGAATTTCATCGTTCAGGGAACCGGTATTTTTAACCAGCCCTTTTTTTTCTAACTTTTGCAACATGATAATCGGAGAAAGTAATCCTTTAAGCAATTTAGACTTGGACGCTAAAACAGTAAGATTGGATATTTTTCCTTTTCCCATGTTCATAAAAAATTTTCCTGAAAGTTTCGATAAATCCGGGGTAAGATTACCAAACCCCCATTTCAATTCTATGTTATTTCCTTGATAATTGGAATGTGTTACTTTTCCGATTTTAAATTTACCTTCCGTTTTAATTTTTATAGCCGGCCCTTTTTTAATCCCTGTAGAAACATCTTTTTCTTTTTTCCCGGCCGGTTTTTCCCCTTGCGGCAATGGAGGAAGCAAAAATAAAATTTTATCAAAGTTTAGTTCTGATAAAGAACCCTCAAAAACAACATCCGGTGATTTGAAATTTTTTACACATAATTTGCTTATATTAAAATCCGCACCGTTCATTTTAGCTGTAAATTTTTTTGTTCTGACACTTTGTTGAGTAAAATCAACCTCAGTAGTAAAATCGGTTATCGTATTCTTTTTATGCTCAACACAAAAGTTGTTAAGCTTGAAATTTCCCTTGAATTTAGGTTTCTTAAAATCTCCACTTAAATAAATATTTATCCCTGCTATCCCCTTTACTTTGTATTTTGTAATCAATTCGGATAGAACAGCAAATTTTTGTAAAGAAAATTGATTGGTAAACAACTTACAGCTCAGTTGTTGTTTATCAAGATTAAATGTTGCTTTTTTGGTATTTAGTTTAAAATCGGAAAATAAAAATTCTGCAGAATCTATCCTTACTTGCTTTTTAACCAAAGGTGTTTCTTGATAATTAATTTCCATTTTAAAATGCCCCGGAACTTGTTGAGTCTTCTTAAAAAAATTGCTGTAACTCATTTCCAGACCGGAAAAATCTAATTTTGATTTAACAAAAAGATCCTTTAATGTTCCCTTCACTTTATTGCTTAATGTAGAGGTTCCGGTAAAAGCAAATTCTTTGGGGAAAGGTAAAAATAAAAATTGTTTAATTTTATCAATAGAATTTACTTCAACGAACAAATCCATATCTATGTGTGGATCTTTGAAATTTTTAATCATTCCTTTACTTTTCAATTTGATATTGGAAAATACAACCTCTGTTGAATTTATCTTCAACTGTTTATTTTTTTCTTTTGTCTCCCGGTAATTTACTGCCAGCTTAACATTACCCGGTATTTGCCGGCTCTTTTTAAAAAGTTTCCCATATACTATTTCTAAGCCGGAAAAATCCAAATTGGATTCAAAAAGAACATCGTTCAACGTTCCCTTAACTTTACCTTTTAATATGGATCCTCCTTTTATTGTCAGGTTCCGGGGAAAGGGCAAATCCAGGAATTGTTTAATTTTATTAATTGAATTTACTTTAAATAAGAAATTAAAATCAAACAAAGGTTTATTGATGTTTTCCACCCGTCCGGAGAGATTAGCATCGATCTCTTCGCTAATAAATCCTAATTGCTCAATATCTATTCTGACCTTATCCATCTCTAAATTAGAGAGATTAATTTTACTTTTGAAATCAACTTTTCCGTTTAATTCTTTTTTGTCTAAAACAACTTTCTCTTCAAAAGAAAAATTTATCTCAAAAGGGGTTAAAAGGTTAGCATGTTTTACTTCCAAATTGAGCTGTTCAATATCTGCATTGAATTTATTGGTAAAATTATCTTTAAAGGAAACTTTCCCTTTTACAATATCAACTTTTGAAACCAGAAAAGAAAAAGGGCTTTTTTTGTCCTGGCTTTCTTTTAACTGTTCCCCTTCCTGGACATCTTTTTCTTCTTTGGTTGAACCCTTTTCCATTAAATCACTAAAATTAAATTTTCCATCTGCCAACCGTTCTATTGCAATTTGTGGCTCAACCAATGTTAATCTACTGATAATTAGCTTCTTTTTTAACAAAGCAAACAAATAATACTTAACTACAAATTTCTTCGCCGATATAAAAGTGCCTTGCTTAAAAGTAGATAGCCGAGAAACTTTAAACTCTTCGACAGTAATACCTTTGAACAACCCAATACTAATTTTTCCCACTTCTACTTCCCGATTCAAAAAAGTAGTTAATTGTTTGCTTAAAATTGTCTTTATTTTTTCAGGAGGGAATAAGACACGAATTAAAACTGTTCCTACCAATAATAATGCTACTATTACTATCCCCACCCATAACAAAATCTTTTTTATTTTTCCTTTTTTCATTTTCCCATCCTTTTTTATCCTTATATTTCCATTATTTTAAGCACCCACTGTTTTACCCATCATCACCAAAATCTAAACCTATTTCTTTCCCTGCTTTGTTCTTTCTTTTGTTTGTTCCTTTATTTCTTTCTTTGTCCGATCAACTGCCTGTTTCTTTACAGGATCCCTTAATATAATAATTTCTACTCTTCTATTTTGTGCTCTTCCCTGCCGGGTTGAATTTTTGGCAATCGGTTTTGTTTCCCCAAAACCGATAACTGTTATTCTTTTAGAATCTATTCCTTTTTTTACTAAATACTGATAAACCCCGTCTGCTCTTTTCACCGATAATTTTTGATTAAATGAAGCCCTCCCTACGCTATCCGTATGCCCTTCAATAACTACTTTATTCTCCGAATATGCATCAAGCAGCATTACTACTTCCGATAAAGCTTTATAAGATTGTTTTTTTAAACTGCTTTTTCCCGAAACAAATAAAACATTGGAAGAGAGATTCACTTTCAAACCTCTTTTATCTTCTTTTATTATAATTTCTTTCATCTGGATCACTTTTACTTCTATCCCTTTAGGGGTACTTACTGTTTTATTTCCTGCTTCATCGGTAATAGTTGCCACCACACTATATTTGCCATTAGGAACTATTTTTTTATAATAGTCATCTTTTCCGTCCCAGATAAGAGAAAACGGCAACATTTTTTCTCCTTTAAAAGCCTTTACTAATTTTTCTTCTTCGGTTAAAATATTTATCTGCCATTCTCCTATCCCCCGTACCTGAGCTGTAGAAAAACTGATTGTAGCTATATCATCTTTTCCATTTTCATCAGGCGAAATCACCGGGGGAGAAACTAACCAGTTCAACAGAGGAGGAACAGTATCCAAAACAATCCATCCTTCTTCAGAACGAATATTTTTTCGTCCCTTGCCTTTTGCCCGAAGAATATACTTATACTCTCCGTCTTTTACCACGTCTCCTATTTCATTCGTTCCTCTCCAAATAATTTTTAGAGGAATTTTATCTTTTCCCGTATATTTTTTAATTAAATTACTATTACTATCGCTTATTTGAAAATTCCACTTTTTTACCTTTCCCAAATCATAAGCCATAATATCAAAGACAACCTTGTCCTTTATCTCATCCTTATTGGGAGAAAAAATTCGAGGATTGGCTGAAATTATTACTTCCGTTCCGGAAAAAGTTTCTTTTTTCATTGCTCTAGCCGAAAATCTACCGCTTAACGATATTCGATGAGTATGCCCCATTCCCCCATAAGGAACAAACGCATAATCCAATAAGAACCCAACGCATTTAATACCCAACCCCATCCCCCATCCTGAAAGGGGGTCTCCATCTTTAAGCTTATTATCTTCTAAATAATACTTGTATCCACACCGTAACGCCAGAATGTCCGCTCCCCAATGTTCTAAACCAAAACAAAAATTGTAATCTTCATTGACAGGCTTATTTACATCCACGGTAAGATTTAAATCTGTATACTGCTCCGGGAAAGAGAATCTCCCGGTTAATCCAAATTTAATATTTTCCGGTAAATATTCCTCTTCTTCAACAAATTCTAGTTTTGATCCAAGATTTTGTCCCACAATCCCCATAGAAAAACTATTTCCTTCCCTATTAGTACAAAATAATACTCCCACATCAGAAGCTACCGCCCCCGCCTTTTGAGTATCAATTTTACATTGTAACACCTTTACGTTTAATCCTAAAGAAACTTTCTCCCCCAGGCAAGCTCCATAAGAGAGAATTCCCAAAGAATCATAAACGCTAAATTTCCCCTCTTCCACTCCTTCGGAAATTTTATACATCTTATCCATATATACATACTGTATTCCTACCCCGAAAGTTCCAAGTGAAGTGGGTTGTATATATCCTAAAAAATCATAACTAACATCTGCAAACCATATAGCATGGGTTGCCTGAATTTCCGGCTGTACAACCCAACCCAGGCCGGCAGGATTAAAATAAATAGCATCAACCCCATCAGCTAATGCAGCATATGCTTCCCCCATTCCGGAAGGACGGGCTCCTATTGGGAGCTTAAGGAAAGAAGCAGCCGTTTCGCGAGTAGAAGCGTTTAAATAATTGTTCGTACTAAAACAAAAAAATAAACAAATTATAAAAAAAACCTTTTTCTTAGTCATCTTCTCTCCCTTTTTTATAAGTAAGTAATATCAAAAAAAATTTAATTACCCTTTTAATATCCATAACCATTGTGGACTATTTTTTGACTATTGTCTAACTATTTATTACTTACTATCCATTCGCAGTCTTTTATCTTTTATCCTTTAGTAGAGTAGAACACTGGCGCAGTAGCTTCAGGTTAATGTTTGTTTTCCCTGTTTCTCCCCGTTTCCTCTGGGAGTATCACAATATCTCAACCATACCCTGTTTCCAGCATCCCCTCGTCAAACCGTGCATGAAGTTTTCCCTCACACGGCTTTCCGATAAACGCTCATCTTAAAGCTTTCGCCCACCTGATAGACTGTGACTTTGCTTTAAGGTATAGTTTCCTTTGAAGTTCCCGAACTTTATCCGTAG
>JAUVLC010000155.1 GCA_030595925.1 Clostridia bacterium
CTACGGATAAAGTTCGGGAACTTCAAAGGAAACTATACCTTAAAGCAAAGTCACAGTCTATCAGGTGGGCGAAAGCTTTAAGATGAGCGTTTATCGGAAAGCCGTGTGAGGGAAAACTTCATGCACGGTTTGACGAGGGGACGCTGGAAACAGGGTATGGTTGAGATATTGTGACACTCCCAGAGGAAACGGGGGAGAAACAGGGAAAACAAACATTAACCTGAAGCCACTGCGTCAGTGTTCTACTCTACTAAAGGATAAAAGAAAAAGGTATAAAGTAGGGGAGGCCTTGGTCGCCAAAAAACTCAAAGGGTGGCTCCTACGCGAAAAATTTACTAAGTCGTTCGAAACACATTTCGCTTTCATTTTTCTAATTAGTTTTGTTAGATAGTTGTTTTTACTTAGAATTTATTCTTTGTCTTTATCCGTAATCTATGGACTATCGACTGTGGACTATGGACTGCCTTGTTTTTGAATTTGTCTGTTTGTGTTTGTGACTATTCGTGACATAGTATTTGTGAGTTAAAAAATTAGAAAGAGAAATAAGAGAGTTTATGTCAAAAATAAAGGTTTCTTTTCGTTGTCAGGAATGTGGTTATGTTAGTTTGCGGTGGTTGGGTAGATGTCCTGATTGTCAACAGTGGAATAGTTTTGTTGAAGAGACGGATACAGAAACAGAAACGTCTGTTTCCCGTTATTTTATTCAATGTAAAAAAGAAGAACCACGGTCAATTAAAAAAATCGAAAAAAGTAAAATAATTCATTTACCCACGGGTATTAAAGAATTTGATCATATTTTAGGAGGAGGAGTGGTTCCCGGGTCATTAATTTTAATCGGAGGTCCTCCCGGTATAGGTAAATCTACTTTATTGCTGCAAGTAGCGAATAAATTAGCAAAAATTGATTTTGAAGAAGAACAATGTTTAAAGAAACAGGAAATAGTTTCTTTTCCCTTTGATGGAAAATGCAGAACGTTATATATTAGTGGGGAAGAATCAATTCAACAGACAAAGCTTAGAGCTGCAAGGTTAAATGTAGATGCTGAAAAGTTATTTATCGTTAGCGAAACAAATTTGGAGAATATATTTGATTATTTTCAAAAATTAAAGCCATCTTTTGTGATGATTGATTCAATACAAACGATTTACAAATCTGTTTTGTCCGGTATCCCGGGAAGTGTCAGTCAGGTAAGAGAATGCACAATGGAATTGTTGCGTATGGCTAAAAATACTAATGCAGCGATATTTATTTCCGGTCAGGTAACTAAGGAAGGAATAATTGCCGGGCCGCGAATATTAGAACATATGGTTGACACGGTGCTTTATTTCGAAGGGGAAAGTCATTTAAGTTGTCGCATATTGCGTGTGCACAAAAACCGTTTTGGTTCGACTAACGAGATTGGAATTTTTAGTATGAGGGATAATGGGTTGGTTGAAGTAAAAGATTCGACAAGTTTTTTTTTATCCAAACAACCGCGAAAAATATCGGGCTCTACAGTAGTAGCAAGTTTGGAAGGAACAAGGCCGTTGTTGATAGAAATTCAGGTTTTAGTTACAACTACCAGTTTTAGTATGCCTCAGCGAAGAACAATTGGGATTGATTTTAATCGATTATCTCTTTTGTTGGCTGTGTTAGAAAAAAGAATAGGTTTATCAATAGGAACAAAGGATATTTTTGTTAATGCGGCAGGAGGCATTCAGGTAAAGGAACCGGCTATAGATTTAGGAATTGCTGTGGCAGTGGTTTCAAGTTTTAAGGATATTCCCTGCAAAATGCATATGGTTGTTATGGGGGAAGTGGGTTTAGGCGGTGAAATAAGAGCTGTAAATTTTATTGAAAAAAGAATTAAAGAAGCGGATAAATTAGGTTTTAAAGAATGTATAATTCCGAAAGATAATCTTGAAGGATTAAAAATAAAAAGTAAAATGAAAATAAATGCAGTAGATAATGTAAGAGATGCTTTAAATAGTTGTTTTAATTAATAAATTTATAAAAGTGCAAATTTATAAAGAAAAGAGGATAAAATGGTTATATGGTTTATTCGTTTGGTAGTTATTATTGCCAGTCCAATTATTGGATATATTCAAATTTCAGCTGATGCTAAAGGGATATTGATTGGAGTGGGGGTAGGATTATTGTTAATTTTAATTGAAATTATGGTAGAAAAAATATCTTTAGGAAGTATTATTGCAGGGATTATCGGAATATTGGTTGGGTTAATTTCCGCTAAGTTATTGGAGTATTCGGTTTTTTTAATGGACAATATTCATCTAACTACATTTTTTGATACCTATTCTCTTCTGATTAAAATTATATTGGCTTATACAGGGTTTATCATTGCTTTAAAGAAAAAAGAAGAGTTGTCTATTTTGGATAAAGACATTTTTTTTTCAGACAAAGGGAAGAAGGGAAAAAATTTTAAAATTTTAGATACAAGTGCCATTATTGACGGAAGAATTGCGGATATAATAGAAACGAAATTTTTGAGTGGGGTTTTAATAGTCCCTCAATTTGTGTTAGATGAATTGCAAAATATTGCGGATGCTTCTGATACTTTAAGGAGGGCTAAGGGAAGAAGAGGTTTAGATGTTTTGGATCGTCTTCAAAAAGAACTGTTTTTACCTATAAAAATATATGAGGGAGATTATCCTGAAATTGATGAAGTAGATAGAAAACTTTTGAAATTAGCGGAAGATTTGCATTTTGAAATAATTACGACAGATTATAATCTTAATAAAGTGGCAAAGTTGCATGGAATAGTTGTTTTAAATGTTAATGATCTTTCCAGTGCACTGAAACCTATATTTTTACCGGGAGAAAAAATTAATGTTTTTATAGTAAAAGAAGGAAAAGAAAGAAAGCAGGGGATTGCTTATCTTGATGATGGGACTATGGTAGTGGTAGAAGATGGAAAAATTTTTTTAAACAAAAAAGCAAGTGTAATAGTAACGAGTATTTTACAAACTCCGGCAGGACGAATGATTTTTGCTAAATTTGTTGGTGAAGAAAATTCAGATGCCAATAGAAAAAAAAATGATAAAAATAATAACAAAAGAAACGGTGGTGTTAAATAGTAAAAACAGTTTTGGATAAATATAATATTATAGTCAAATAAAATAGAAAAAAAAGTAATTGAAACAAAAGGATGCCTAAATTGAATATTGCCGCTATAATTGTATCTGCCGGTTCCGGAAAAAGAATGAAATCTTTAGGGAATAAATTGAAAAAACAATATCTTCCTTTGTTAAATCAGCCTGTTTTGGTTCATACACTAAAAAAATTTGAAGGATTGAAGGAAATTTCTGAAATCATTTTAGTTCTTCCTGCAGGGGAAATTGATTATTTTAAAAAATACTGGCTTAAAAAATATAATTTTTTAAAAATAAAAAAAATTGTTTCAGGAGGAAATAGAAGACAAGTTTCTGTAAGTAAGGGCTTAAATGCGGTTTCCAAAGATTCCCAATTGATAGTTATTCATGATGGAGTACGGCCATTAGTCAGAAAAGAAGTTATTAAGCGATCAATTAAATTAGCGTCTAAATATGGGGCGAGTGTTGTTGCTGTGCCGGTTAAGGAAACTATAAAAATAGCAAAAAACAAATGGATAAAATCTACCTTAAAGAGAGAAGATTTGTGGTCTGTTCAGACCCCGCAGGTTTTTAAATACGATTTGATTAAAAAAGCATATTTAAAAGCGAAAGAAGCAGGTTTTTATGCAAATGATGATGCTCAACTTGTAGAAAGATTGGGTAAAAAAATTAAGTTGGTTTTAGGTGATTATGAAAATCTTAAAATAACTACTCCCCATGATTTAATAACAGCGGAAGAAATTTTAAAAAAAAGACTAAAGACAAAGACTGGCACAAAGGCATCAAGGCACAGACGCACAAAGTAAAAGACAAAGACAGTTTTCCCCCTTTAAAAAAGGGGGTTAGGGGGATTTTGATAAAACAGTTAAACATGGAGATGTTATTGTAGGGGTGAACCTTTATGTTCACCCGAACGGGGAAAAAAAATGAAAAACTCGCTTTGCTCAAACAGTTCCATTTTTTTAACGCTTGTTTCTGCTAAAATTCGCTAAGTCGTTCAAAACATATTTCACCTTCATTTTTTTTGTTTTGAATTTTGAAATTTGAAATTTGAAAGAGTAGCCAAATGTAGTTTTTGACAATGTATGACACGAACTGCTTTTCCCCCTTTGAAAAAGGGGGTTAGGGGGATTTTGATAGAACAGTTAAACATGGAGATGTTATTGTAGGGGTGAACCCCTGTGTTCACCCGAACGAGGAAAATAAAGGCAAAACATATTTTTCACTAGACGCATAATTTTACCCTTTGGGCACGCAAAAAAAAATAGTCCACAGTCCATAGACAATGGAATAAAGACAACAGATATATGAGTTTGAAGTTTAAATTGATTAAATTG
>JAUVLC010000123.1 GCA_030595925.1 Clostridia bacterium
GTGAAAAAGGTATTAAAATAGGTGTCGGGAAGAAAAAAAATTGAAAAATAGAACACGATTTTTTAATGAGGAAGTTTTTTATCAATTCAAAAACCAAAAAGTGCTACAACGCAAATAGCTCATAGATGCAATGGAAGTTGAAGGAGAGAAAGAAGAAGCAAAATGGACGTATAAAGGAAACAAAGGATATATGCCAATGCTGGGATTTATTCCTGAGATGGATTGGTGTATAGGTTATGAATTTCGGGAAGGGAACAGAGCCCCTCGTGAAAGGAATTATGAATTTTTGAAAGAGATAATAGAGTTTGTAGAAGAAGCGACCAAGAAAGAGAAAGAAATAAAACGAGTTCGGATTGATGCGGCAGGATATCAGGCAAAAGTAATCAACTATATAAACAAGAAAGAAAGTAAATATACAATAACTGTAAGTAAGGATGAATCGGTAAAGAAAGCGATTAGAAGGATTCCAGAAGAAGAATGGAAAATATTGAAGGACAAATATGGGATACGGACTGGACGGGAATATGCAGAATTTATTCATACTATGAACGGAAGCGATCATGCCTTTCGCATAATAGTGCAGAGATGGTTAAATCCGCAAGGGGATTTATTTGATAACATGGAAGAGTATTGTTACCATGGAATAGCGACTAATTATACGGAGGAAGAAAAAAGTATCGAAGAAGTAATCTGGTGGCATAATGGTAGGAGTAATTCAGAGAATTACAACAAAGAATTAAAGCAAGGATTTAATTTAGATTATGTGCCCTGTGGAGAATTCAAAGCAAATGCAGTATGGTTTGGGCTCGGGATATTAGCGTATAATTTATTCGTTGCATCTAAACTATTTTTATTTCCGAAAAGTTGGATAAAAAAGACAGTAAGAACAATAAGATGGCAAATAATACAGATTGCAGGGAAAGTAATAAAACGAGCGAGATATTTAATATTAAGGATATGTGGTACAACGAGGGAAATATTTGAAATATATAAAAATGCACAAGAAATATGTTGGGAATTAGAATATATTTTATAAAAGATAAAAAAGAAGAATTAAAAAATAGGCCGGAAATAGTTTTAGCGGGAGAGGTGCACCCGAAAATCTGGGTTTTACCTAAATTTAGGGAAATTTGGAGAAGTAGTTTAGTTATCTTCCCGATAGAACTATACAATTGAAGTAATTAATATTTTTTTTCAGCATAATTGGCTGATTTGGGCGAAGCCTGAAACCTATATCGGAATTTGGGTTTAAACTTTTCAATTGTCAAACGCATTAAAATTATGTATAATTAGAGTCTAAATTTTTGATGAAAATTAGTGATAGAAAGGACATTAATGAACATTCTTAATCGATATATCTTTCGGCAATTCTTCCCTTTTTTAATAATGGGATTTTTTATTTCCACTTTTGTATTATTACTTGATAAATTTGTTGATTTAGCCAATTTAATCTTAAGCAAGGGTGTAAATATTTTCCTTGTTTTACAATTGTTCCTTTATCTCATCCCTTCTCTTTTGTATCTAACCATCCCTATGGGTTTTCTGATGGGCAGTTTACTTACCTTTGGAAAACTTTCGCAAGATAATGAAATTACTGCTATGAGATCCAGTGGTTTAAGCCTATATCATATTATCTCTCCTATTTTATTCCTTTCTTTTACTGTAAGTATTTTATTAGTTGTTTACAACAATAATTTTGCTCCCCAAATGCAATTTTCTTTTAAAAAATTGTATTACGAAATCATTTATAAGGCTCCTCTACTCAAATTTGATGAACACACTTTTACTAATATTCAAAATTACCAAATTTATATAGAAAAAATAAATAAAAATAAGAACGAATTAGAAGGTATTATTATTTACAAAAAAGAAAAAAATTCAGATCTGCCTACTCTTATTATTGCAAAAAGCGGAAATCTGCTGAATCCTCAAAAAGGAGTATCCATACTTAAACTTAAAGACGGAAGTATTCAGAAAAAAAATTCTAAAAATCCTACTCAATATGGACAATTGTTTTTTCAAAACTATGAAATTCCACTAAATTTTTCTAAAACAAAAGATTTTTCCTGCAATAAATCCGTCATGGAAATGAAGAGTAATGAATTAAAAGAAAAAATCAGAAAATTAAAAAACGATAACGTTTCCACCTCTTCTCTGGAAGTATGGTATTATATTCGCTGGGCAATTGCTTTCACCAGCTTTGCCTTTACTCTTGTTGGCGTTCCTTTAGGAATAAAAGCCCATCGAGGAAAAAAATCTTTCGGCCTTGGACTGAGTTTAATATTATTTTTCATCTATTATCTTTTACTCAGCCTCTCTTTAACCCTGGGAGAAAGAGGTCTTATTAATCCCCGCCTTGACGTCTGGATACCAAACATAATAACAGGTATTGCCGGGTTAGTTTTACTTTACAAGACAGAGAAAGGATGAAATTTTATTGTTTATTTTATCGCGTTATTTAATACGCCAGTTTTTAAAGCCATTTTTGTATAGTTTGCTTATTTTTAGTGCAATAATAATTGTTTCCGAATTATTTGAGAAAATGGATTCTTTTATGCGGTATAAAGCTCCTCTCTTTCTTGCTTTAAAATATTTTCTGTATCGAATTCCTTATTGGTTAGTTAAAGTCACTCCTATTGCCACATTATTAGCTACCCTGTTTTCTCTGGGAAATCTTTCCCACAACAATGAAATTACGGCAATGAGAGCTGCCGGAATAAATTTATACCGAATAACAATCCCTTTTATTATTATCTCTTTGGTAATTACTTTTGTTTCTTTTTATTTCAATGAAACATTATCCCCTAAAATGTTTTTCGAAGCCAATAATATTTATCGGAAGAAAATTAAACGAAGAAAGGATTACCATCTTTCATACAACCTCATTTTAGCCGGTCAAAAAAGAAGAAAATATAGTATTGGAAAATACAACAGTAAAATAAAAAAAATGAGCAATATAAGTATCGATCAATTCAGTAAAAACTACACACTTCAAACCCAAATTTATGCCCAACAGGGTAAGTACGCTAAAAACTCATGGATTTTTTATAATGGAGTGATAAGAAAATTTGACATTGAGGGGAAAAAAATTTTAGACGAAGAATATTTTTCCAAGAAACATTTTTACCTGCCGGAAAAACCCAAAGATTTTTCCCACGAGCAAAAAAAACTGGAAGAAATGAACTCGAAAGAATTAAAAAAATATATTTTAAAACTTGAAAATACCGGCATCCCTGCTCATCGGGAATTAATGCAACTGCATTTAAATATTGCCTTTCCGTTTTCCAACCTGGTTATGATTTTTTTAGGAATTCCTTTCGCTATTATTAACCCTCGTAGTGGAAAAATAATGGGTTTTTCCATTAGTTTTTTTACCAGTTTTCTCTATTGGGGAATGCTGTCTCTGGGGACAGCTCTGGGAGAAAACAAAATTCTCCACCCTTTACCCAGCGCCTGGATGGCAAATGTTTTTTTTATTTCATTGGGATTATTTTTATTAGTTAAAGTTAAAAAGTAAATGTAGGGGATGGGCTTGCCCCATCCCGTTTATTAATAATCAAAATGCCATGAATATGATTGGGCATTATTATGTATTCATCTAATTCGACATTATCATATTGATTTTTTATGTTTTGCCATTGTTTATCTATAATTTCACCAATTTTTGTTAATTCTATACGGACAGGGACAAGCCCTGTCCCTACTAAGAAATAAAATCAGCGATTAAATCACCTACCTGGGTAGTAGTCAAGCCCATCTTCCCTGCTGCCATATTTTTTATCTTACCGCTGGTTAACGCTTTTTTTATTGCCTCATCAATTAATTTTGCTCCTTCTTCTTCACCCATATTTTCCAGCATCATACCGGCTGCAGCAATAGCGGCCAGAGGATTGATCATATTTTTCCCTTCATATTTAGGAGCTGAGCCATGTATGGGTTCAAACATAGAAACTCCTTCCGGATTTATATTACCGCCCGCGGCTATTCCCAGTCCTCCCTGAACCACAGCCCCTAAATCAGTAATAATATCCCCAAACATATTGCAGGTAACAATAGTATCAAACCATTCAGGATTCTTTACAAACCACATACAGCAAGCATCCACAAAAGCATGGTCTCTTTCCACATTTTTATATTCTTCACCTACTTCATCAAAAACCCTTTGCCATAAATCATGGCCATAGGTTAATACATTAGCTTTATCTACTAAGGTCAATTTTTTTCTTTTTCTCTTTTGAGCCACCTTAAACGCAAAGCGAATACATCTTTCTACCCCAAACCTCGTATTCACATCTTCCTGAATAGCTACTTCCTGAGCAGTCCCTTTCTTAAAAACTCCTCCCATACCACAATAAGCACCTTCCGTATTTTCCCTTACCACCATAAAGTTAATATCTTTTGGTTCTTTATCTTTTATAGGCGTCCAAACCCCGGGATAAAGAACTACCGGGCGTAAATTTATATATTGATCAAGTGAAAATCTTAATTTCAATAAAAGACCTTTTTCTAAAACGCCTGTTTTTACTTTAGGATGACCTACTGCACCCAAATAAATAACATCTAATTTTCTAAATTCTTCTATCGCCGAATCGGGTAAAATTTCTCCGGTTTTTAAATATCTCTCCGCCCCAAAATCGTAATGAACCAACTCATAATCAAATTTTACTTTTTTTGATACAACTTCTAAAACCTTCAATCCTTCCTTAACAATTTCCGGTCCTACTCCATCACCAGGTAATACTCCAATTTTATACATCCTTCACTCCTTTTAATTTAAAATTTTAAAATCCGAAATTAAATTTACATACTTCCATAAATAGACCCTCTGATTCTTATCCAGTTTTCTTTTTTACATATTCAATCAAACCGCCTACTTTCATTAATTCCTGCATAAAAGAAGGAAATGGTTGTGTTTTATAAAGACGTTTTTTAGTCAAATTATTAATTGTTCCTTTTTCTAAATCCACTAATATCTCATCTCCTGTTTGGGCATCTTTTACTGCTTGCTTACTTTCCACAATAGGCAAACCAATATTTATAGCATTCCTATAAAATATACGCGCAAAAGTTTCTGCAATAACACAAGAAATACCACATTCCTTTATGGCTAAAGGAGCGTGCTCCCGTGAAGAACCACACCCAAAATTTTTTCCGGCAACAATAATATCCCCGGTAGAAACCCGATGAATAAACCCCTCATCTAACCCCTCTAAACAATGTTTAGCTAATTCTACTGCATCGGAAGTATTTAAAAATCTAGCCGGAATGATTTCATCCGTATTAATGTTAATTCCGTATTTATGAACTTTCCCTTGAAATCGCATTTTACTTTCCCCATATGATTTCATTATTTCTCCCCTTTATTTTTCTACAAAATATAATTAATTTTATATCTTATTTTTAAACTTTTTATATAAACAAAACAAGTAATTCGGAATAAATCATTTTTCATTCTTTTTCTTAAAAAAAATCAATGTAACCTTTTCCCTATTAATACTTATAAATTCTACACTATCAAGCAACTGATTATTTTTTAAAGAATAAATTTTTGCATCGGTCATAGGAAAAAACCCTTTATTCATATCTGCAACATTAATAAAATCTAATAATCGCTGCTTAAAATGCAAATGAATCGTCCCCTCTATTCGATAATCATCTAAGAAAACTATTACTCCCCGTTCTTCTGTAATTACAGACATTCTTCCTCCTTTAAAAAAACAATTTTAACTTTATGCAAAATAAGAAAAGTATCGTTGTCCGACCCTTGATCAAATCAGGGGGGATAATCCAAACTCATTGATTTTACCGGATTCCCATACCAGGCAGGAAAGAAAAATTTAATTTATTTAGATTTCCTCCGGACTAACTATTTTACCGGCAATAGCCGATGCAGCTGCTATCGCCGGATTGGACAAATATACTTCACTACGCAAATGCCCCATTCTCCCTGAAAAATTACGATTAGTAGTAGCAATTGCTCTTTCTCCTTCGGCCAATACTCCCATATGTCCTCCTAAGCAAGGCCCGCAAGTAGGAGTAGAAACTGCCGCTCCTGCATTTATAAATATATTAATTAAACCTTCCTTTATTGCCTGTTTATAAATACTTTGTGTTGCCGGAAAAACGATTAATCTAACATAAGAATGCACTTTTCTCTTCTTAAGAACCTGGGCCGCAATTCTTAAGTCTTCTATTCGGCCATTAGTACACGAACCAATCACTGCCTGATCAATAAAAACTTCCCCCACCTCACTTATTGGACGTGTATTAGAAGGCAAATTAGGAAACGCTACCTGAGGCTCTATTTTAGAACAATTATATTCATATATTTCTTTGTATTTTACATCTTTATCCCCAGTAAATACTTCATAAGGCCTTTCTGCCCTGGCTTCTATATATTCAATAGTAGTATCATCAGGCTGAATAACCCCGCTTTTTCCACCTGCTTCTATAGCCATATTACACATAGTCATTCTACCAGCCATAGAAATCTTTTTTATTACTTCTCCGGAAAACTCCATAGCACAATATAAGGCACCATCTACCCCAATGTCACCTATCGTATATAAAATTAAATCTTTTCCCGATACCCATTTTTTTAACTTTCCTTTATAGATAAATTTAATTGTTTCGGGTATTCTAAACCAACATTTGCCGGTAACCATTGCCGCAGCAAAATCAGTAGACCCAACCCCTGTGGAAAAAGCTCCTAATGCACCATAAGTACAGGTATGAGAATCAGCCCCTATCACCACATCCCCCGGCAAAACAATTCCTTTTTCGGGTAAAAGAGCATGTTCAATCCCTCCTCTTCCTACTTCATAATAATGCTCAATTTTTTGCTCGTAAACAAAAGAACGCAACATCTTACATTGCTCAGCGGATTTTATATCCTTATTAGGAGTAAAATGATCCGGAATTAAAACAATTTTCTTAGAATCAAAAACTTTTTTAGCCTTAAGTTTTTTAAATTGTTTTATTGCTAAAGGAGCAGTAATATCATTAGCTAAAGCAAT
>JAUVLC010000192.1 GCA_030595925.1 Clostridia bacterium
ACTAAATGAGCTAAAACATGGGTATCGGTCACCGGTAAAATAGGGGGTGCATCGATAATTATCTGGTCATACTTTGATTTTAATAGTTCCAGTAAATTTTTCATTCTACCTGAAGATAATAACTCACTGGGATTTGACGGATTATCTCCGTAGGTTACTATATCTAAGTTTGGTATTTTATTTCTTTGAATAGTCAAATCCAAAGGTGCTTCTCCGCAAAGAATTTCTGATAAACCGGGTAATTGCTTTAATCCCATTAGTTGATGTATCGTTCCTTTGCGCATATCACAATCTAAAAGGCATATTCTTTTTTCTTCGTCTCTTTTAGCTATAACAATGGCTAAATTTACTGCAGAGACTGATTTGCCTTCTTTATGAGCAGTGCTGGTCACTACTAATGTTTTACAATGTGCATCAGGATTTATCTGTCGAATATGGGTTCGAATAATGCGATATTGTTCGGAGACTATTGATTCAGGATCATAATAAGCAACTATTTCCGGAGCAATACCGGAACCATCCATCTTTTGAGCAACATATAATCCGATTAAATCATCTGTTAAGGTTTTTTTCTTAGATTTTTTAAACATTTTTTTTCCTTAAATAAAAAATAAATACGAAAATTTAAAAGAAAGCCTGATAAATCAGGCAACTACAAATAACAAAAACAGATTAAGTCCATAGTCCATAGATAACAAAAAGATACAAAAGTCCATAGTCAACAGTTCATAGTCCATAGACAACGGATAACAGATAAAGACAACTAAAAACTTATACGCAGGCTAAAGCCTGCGGCTACCGATTTAGAAAAACAACTACTGGATTCCTGCTTTCGCAGGAATGACAGATAAAGACAAAACACCCTCACCTAAGACCCTCTCCCGTCAAGGGAGAGGAAAGAACCAATCTAAACTAATCTGAACACTTATACGCAGACTAAAGTCTGCGGCTACCGATTTAGAAAACCAAGTATTGGATTCCTGCTTCCGCAGGAATGACAGTGGTTTTCCTAATTACTTTTTTTATAATCTTTGGCTATGATGATTTTTGAGGTTACTCCTAAATACGGGATTTTTAAGACCTCTTTTACTTCTTCGATTTTTCTGAAGGATTTATCCATATAATCAAATAAGAAAATTAATCCTCCTCCGCTCATCGTTCCTAAAAACAACCCCAATAAAGCAAGTTTTTTCTTATTGGGTTTTATTGGTTTTAAAGGTAACCTTGCCGGTTCTATTATTTTGAATTTCTTTCCTTTTTCCGCTTCTTCCAGTTTCTTTGAAATACGGGCAGTTTCCAACCTTTGCAAAAGTGTACCATAAATTTTTTCACTTACCCGGGAATCCCTGTCCAGAGCGGATAATTCCGCGGCTGTCACACTCCCTTTTTTGTATTTGGTTGGGCCATGTTTTCTTATCCGTTTCAATTGCTGTCTCAATCCACTTTTGGTTAATTGCAATTCCCTAAGTTTTTGTTTTATACTTTGATAAATAGGATTTGTCCCGGAAACTTCACTACTTACTACGGTTTGTTCCAGTTCGGAATCTATTCTTTTTTTAACACTATTAATCTCCTCATTTAACTCTACTACTAAGGGATGGTCTTCCTTGGCATCTACTAACAACCCGGTTAATTGTCCTTCCAATAGAGCCAGACGTGCCGTTAATTGCCGCACTAAGGGATTTTGTTCTCTCTTTACTTCGGAGACAATTGTTTCCTTATGCTGAGCAAGTTGTTCTTCTAACATTCTACACTGCTTATTAACTTCGTCTAATTCCGCCTTGATCTTGTATTCACTCAGCTTTTTCTCTGAATCCTTCAGGTCCTTACCGTAAAGTTTTATCTGGTCTTGAATAAATTCAATCGCACTCTCTACCCCGTCACTTTTAAAATGGACATTTTCATCGATAAACATCTGAGCAACATCATCGGTTATTTTTTTTACTAAATGCGGGTCTTCTCCCTGATAAGACACATAGATTAAATTTTTTAACTTCATTTTAACACTAATGCGTTTTCTAAAACCGATAAGAAATTTTTCAAATTCCAACTGTGATTTAATATCTTTGGTTAAATTTAACTTTGTAACCAATTCCACCATACGGGGCCAAGTCAAAATGCGAGCAGTCAAGGTACTTACCTGCCTTCCAAGTTTGGGAGAAATAGCTAAATTTTTTACCAGGGGATCAATAATCCCTTCCGATTCCAGTAGAATAATACTGGTCGCTTCGTATTCTTTAGGTATAACAAAAATAGACACGATAGAAGCGATAGAAATAAGCACAAAAGGAACAATAAAAAGCCACTTCCGGCGAAAAAAAATTTCTAAATATTCTCTTACATCCATTTGAGTAGTTTGTTGCATTTATTCTTCCTCGGGTAAAAAAGACCCTTCGTCAATCGGTTCAGCCAATGCCCGGGCTTTATAGAACGGATCAAGCAAGCTGGCCAGGCCGGTAGATATCTTACCGAGAATAGTCAAAGGAACATATACTATATCTCCCGGCTCTAAATTTACATTGTTTTTTAATTCACCTTTATATAATATTTTATATAAATTCACTACTCTATAAGGAGGTTTTTCTTGTTC
>JAUVLC010000177.1 GCA_030595925.1 Clostridia bacterium
ACCCGTAAGATTTACCCCCCCCTACAATTAAGATTACGAATACAAGCCAAGCCGCAGTAAGCCACGGGGTATCAATTAAAGTCACACCTGCGAAAACAGGAGTCTATTCCTATAGATTACCGCCTTCGAGACTGTGTCATAATCAATTTAATTTCCCAATTAACTTGTACTGAGTGTAATCGAAGTATTGGGCTAATGAATACCTTTTCCGACGGGCGTCATACATTCGACAAGCTCAGTACAAGTTCATGCCGCCACTACAATTGTTTTAAAAATCAGAATTGTGACACAGTCTGTTCGCGGGAATGACGCAACAAGCTACGAGATAATTAAACCCGCTCCCCTTCGATTCCCTACGACGGAGTTTATGCTGAGCACTTCGCTTTACTCAGCATAAACTCAGCTGAAGTGCTCAGGATTAATTCGACTACAAAGTTTTTACAATTTTAACACTTGTTTCTTAACCAATCTATTCTTTTTCTATTCAAAGATAACAATTATATCATTTTCCTTCGGAGAAACTAATCCTAATTTCCTTCTTGCGATTCTCTCTACCCGACTTAAAGCAGTTAATTCATCTAATCTAACATTTAAATATTTGTTATTGTTTTTAAAAAATTGAATTTCTTTTTCTAAACGGCTTATTTGATAATTCATTTTTACGCTTTGAACACTTTGCCACACATAAAACAAAAGAATTACCAGGCTTACTAAAAAAATCTGCAAATAATAACTTACACTTTTATACATTTTAAACTTTTTCGGCTACCCTTAACCTGGCACTTCGTGCCCTGGGGTTAAATTGTACTTCTTTTTCCGTAGGTGAAACTGGTTTTTTTGTTAAAATATTCAGGATTTTCTTTTGGCCACAAGTACATATTGGAATAGACATAGGACAAGTACATATTCCTGAAAATTCCCTGAATTTATTTTTCACAATACGGTCCTCTAATGAATGAAAAGAAATAGCCGCTATTCTGCCTCCTTTCTTTAAAAGCCCTACTGCCTGGATTAACCCTTGCTCTATGTTTTCCAACTCCTTATTTACCTCTATACGTAAAGCCTGAAAAGTCCTGGTTGCTAAATGAATCCTGGAATAAAATTTATGAGGAACCGCCTCTTTTATAACATTTACTAACTGCACTGTTGTAACTATCGGCTCATTTACTCTTGTTTTCACAATATTTTTTGCTATCAAAGAAGCATATTTTTCTTCTCCGTATTGATAAAGAATAGTTTCTATTTGTTCCCGCGTAAAATTATTTACAACATCTTTGGCGGTAAAAGGAATTCTTTTATCCATACGCATATCCAGATATGCTTCACTATTAAAACTAAACCCTCTTTGAACATTTTCTATTTGAAAAGAAGATACTCCAAAATCGAAAAGAACACCGTCTACTTCTATTATTTTTTTTGCTTTTATAATTTTTGCCAGATTAGAAAAATTATCCCGAACGTAAATAATATTATCCTGATAACAACCAAGTTTTTTTTTGGCTAAATTTATTGCATCCTCATCACAATCAATACCAATTAATTTACCCGAAGGACCGATTTCTTTCAGAATTTTCTGTGCATGACCTCCTAATCCTAAGGTACAATCGATATACACCCCTCCCTTTTTACAATTTAAAAATTTTATTACTTCATTTAAAAGGACAGGACAATGACGATATATCACTATTACCCCAAACAAATTCTGTATTTTTTAGAAACATTATAACTATGCGAAACAACGCATAATAAATAAATTTATATTCCCAATTCTACTAATTCTTCACTCACTTTACTAAATTTAGCATATGATTTTTTAGAATAAACAGACCATTTTATTTTACTCCAAATTTCTATTCTATCCATAACCCCAATAACAACTGCCTCATTTCTTATCCCGGCATAAACACATAAGTTCCGGGGAATTAAAACACGTCCCTGACTATCAACAACAGTTTGTGTAGCACCGGAAAGGAAAATACGCATAAATGCCCTGGCGTCCGCCTTGGTCAAGGGTAATTTTCTCAGTTTAGTTTCTATGTTTTTCCATCCGGCCAAATCATACATAAAAAGACACCGTTCTAAACCATAGGTTAAAATAAATTCTTTTCTTCCCTTTTTATTAGAAGAACGAAATTTAGACGGAATAAATAAACGATTTTTTTTATCAAGAGAATGCTGAAAAAAACCTGCCCACATACAAATCCCCCACTTTTCCCCACTTTACTCCACATTGTTCAGTATACAAAAACCGTTTTTATCTGTCAAGTTTTTTATACAACTTTTTTAAAAACAAATGCTAATAAAACCTATAAAAGAACATCTCGGAACTTAAATAAAAAACAAAAAAAATACCAAAAAAACTAAACATTGGGTTTAATCCAATTTAACTACTGCATATTCCGGAGTACTTCTACCAGTCCAAAAGAGCAAATCAACGAAAATAAAATAGCTTTTAATGCCGTATTTTACTAAAATACTTTTTTTGTTTATGAACATTAAACAAGGGGTAAGTATGGCTAAAAAGCAGCAACAATGCGTAAGGTACGGGAAATATTGAGGTTAATACTAAAAGGTGGGTTAACAAAAAGGGAAATAGCACGCAGTTATCCTATCCCGGAACAGGCAAAATTAGAGTATGAGCAAGTACAAGATATGGATGAGATGAGTTTACATCAATTATTAAAAAAATACTCGGGGATGAAACATTTTGCAAAGATACGGCCTCATCCGGACCGGGCATATATACATCAGGATAAAAAAAAGAAAGGAGTTACTCTTATTTTATTGTGGCAGGAATACAAAAAAATACATCCTGAAGGCTATCAGTCAACAAAATTCTGTGAACATTATCACCAATGGCGAAAGAAATTAAAAGTCAGTTTACGACAGACATATAAAGCCGGAAAAAAAATGTTTGTAGATTATGCAGGACAGACAGTCCCCATACATAACCGGGTAACCGGTAAGATTACCGAGGCAAGTATCTTTGTTACTGTTTTGGGAGAGAGTAATTATACTTGCTATGAAGCTCAAGTTGATGAGTCTTTAGGTAATTGGATTGGCGGGCATGTACGGACATTTGAATATTTTGGCAGAGTTACAAAAACGACATTCAAAATCAAGAAAATCAATTTTAGTCTCACTATCTTTCCACATTTTTATTTTCCATTAAGACTTATAAC
>JAUVLC010000122.1 GCA_030595925.1 Clostridia bacterium
TATCTGTTATCTGTTATCTGTTATCTGTTATCTGTTATCTGTTATCTGTTATCTGTTATCTGTTATCTGTTATCTGTTATCTGTTATCTGTTATCTGTTATCTGTTATCTGTTATCTGTTATCTGTTATCTGTTATCTATGGACTATGGACTGTCGACTATGGACTTTTGTTTCTTTTTTTAATCTATGGACTATGGACTGTCGACTATGGACTATCTTTTGTCATTTATTTTTTTATCATAGCCCCTTCTTCTGAACTAATCTCTTTAAATCTGCTACATCCAATGAAGCGGCTATTGCCTGGGAATAACTAATCTGGCGATGAATGTATAAATTATATAAAGATGCATTCATCGTCTGCATTCCATATTTTCCGCCTGTTTGAATAGCCATTTGAATTTGTTCTATTTTTTGTTCCCGCACCAAATTTCTAATAGCCGGGGTTACGAACAACGTTTCACAGGCAAGTACCCGTCCTTTCCCACTAGCATGCAATAACAACTGTTGAGAAAAAATTGCCTGTAAAACAAAAGATAGTTGAGACCTGATTTGTGGTTGTTGATGGGGAGAAAAAACATCGATTATACGATTAACTGATTGAGCGGCATCGGTAGTATGTAAAGTAGCAAAAACCAAATGCCCTGTTTCAGCAATAGTCAAAGCTGCTGATATTGTTTCTAAATCCCTCATCTCTCCGATTAATATAATATCCGGGTCCTGTCGTAAAACATATTTTAAAGCAACAGAGAAAGCAGAAGTATCGCTGCCGACCTCTCTCTGATTAACAATACATTTACCATGTGGATGAACATACTCGATCGGATCTTCTATGGTTATTATATGTTGATGGCGATGTTGATTTAAATAATCAACCATTGATGCTAAAGTAGTCGTTTTACCACTTCCTGTAGGACCTGTCAATAAAACCAACCCCTTAGAAAGCTTCACAACCTCATACGCTACCGGAGGTATTCCCATTTCATCAAATGTCATTATTTTATTAGGAATAGAACGCAAAGCCGCTCCTACAGAGCCCCGTTGTCTAAAAACATTCATTCTAATCCGGCCTATACTTTTTATCCCAAAGGATAAATCCAGTTCATCCTGACTTTCAAATTTTTCTTTCTGTTTATCAGTAAGTAAACTATAAATTAATCTTTGACAAATATCGGGGTTAAGACTGGGATAATCAAGGACAACTATCTCACCATCAACTCTGAGAGCCGGAGGAGAACCTACTGTAAGATGTAAATCAGAGGCTTTTTTTTCCACCATCACCTGCAACAATTCTTCCATATTAACCATAAAACAAAACTCCTTTCTTTAAATGATTCTAATCAGCAAAAGTAACCCTCATCACTTCTTCCACTGTAGTAATACCCGCTAATAATTTTTTTACCGCTGCTTCCCTTAGTGTAAGCATTCCTTCCTCACAGGCTGCTTGTTTTACTACATGGGTAGAAGCCCGCTCTAAAATTAAATCCCTTATCCTGTCATTTATCTCCATTACCTCATAACAGGCTAACCGGCCACGATACCCGGTATTGGTACAATTATCACAACCTTTTCCTTTATAGAGAGTAACATTATCTGCGCCACCTACCATTTCTTTCGTCACACCAAGACCAGAAACAGAATCAAAAGGTACTTCGTAAGATTCTTTACATTTTTTACAAATTACCCGCACTAATCTTTGAGCAATTACCATAATAATAGTAGAAGAAGTTAAAAATGGTTCTATTCCCATATTATTCAAACGGGTAACGGCACCCGGGGCATCATTAGTATGTAACGTAGAAAAAACCAAATGACCGGTTAAAGCAGCATTAATAGCAATTTCCGCTGTTTCCGTATCCCGAATTTCCCCGACCATAATAACATCCGGATCCTGTCTCAAAAAAGAACGCAGTCCTGCAGCAAAGGTTAAACCAATATCCGGCTTAGCTTGTACCTGATTAATCCCTTCCAATACATACTCTACAGGGTCTTCAATAGTAACAATATTTTTATCCGGATAATTCAAGGTAGAAAGAGTAGAATAGAGGGTAGTTGATTTACCCGAACCTGTAGGTCCGGTAACCAAAACAATTCCATAAGGAATTTCAATGTTTTTATTATACATAGCTAATGATTTTTCTTCAAATCCTAACTTAGTCAAGTCCAAACATAAAGCCGCCGCGTCCAAAACACGCATAACAACTTTTTCCCCGAAAGCAGTAGGTAAAATTGAAACACGCAAATCAACTTCTCTATTGCTTACCCTAATTTTAATACGTCCATCCTGAGGAAGACGCCTTTCGGCTATATCCAGATTGGACATAATTTTTATCCGGGAAACTACTGCATTTTGTAATTTTTTAGGAGGGGCTTTTGCCTGGTGTAAAACTCCATCAACCCGGTAACGAATTCGTAAAGTCTTTTCGTAAGGTTCTATATGAATATCCGAGGCTCCCATTTTAATTGCTTCACCTAAAAGTAAATTTACAATTTTAACTACCGGGGCATCTTCCGCAGCTAACGCAAGTGCAGCCACTTCCTCATCCCCTTCTGAATCACTTACTACTTCTAAATCATCCCCTTCTCCCGATTCCATTTCTTTCAAAATATCATCCATTGAACCCTTATCGGCTGATCCATAATACTTTTCAATAGCACTTTTAATTTCCGACTCGGAAGCAATAACTACGTTTACACCACAACCGGTCATTAAACGTAAGTCATCCACTGCAAAAACATTCATCGGATCCGCCATAGCTATAGTAAGTACATTCTTTTTTTTATCAACAGGAATTACCATTTGACGTTTGACCATACTCTCAGGAACAGACTTTATAACATCTTTTGGAATATCCCCATACTCATCTAAACTAATAAAAGAAATACCAAATTGTTTTCCTAAAAAAGCCAGAAGAACATCCTCTGAAATATATCCTCGTGCCGTTAAAATCTTACCCAACTTCATCCCTGTTTTTTTCTGTTCCTCATTGGCTTCTTTAAGCTGTTCTTTAGATATAATACCCACATCTACTAAAAGATTCCCTAATTTTTCCTTAATAACTGTTGCCGGCCTTACACCCATTTTCTTACTCCGAATTATTTATTCAAATTATAAACTATTTTACTCTCTTAAATAAATCTATCCTAAAATAATTATTTTGTCAATGCAAATTTTTTATTCAATGCTTCTTCTACAACCCCGGGAACTAATCCTTCCACTTTTCCTCCCAACCTGACAACCTCTTTTATTAAACTGGAACTCAAATAAGTATACTCCTGACTGGGCATTAAAAAAACACTCTCTATGTTGGAATATAATTTTCTATTCATTAGCGCAATTTGAAATTCATATTCAAAATCAGAAACCGCTCGCAACCCTCTAAGAATTACAAAAATATTTCTTTTCTGTAAATAATCAACCAACAATCCTTCAAACCGTTCAATCTTTACGTTGGATAACTTTCCTGCCGTTGCCTGAAGCATTTCTATTCTCTCCCGGGTAGTAAAAAGTAAATTTTTACCGGGTTTATCCACCACAGCAACCGTTATTTGATCAAACATTTGCAGTGCTCTTTTTATTATATCCAGATGACCATTAGTTACCGGATCAAAGGTTCCCGGATAAACCACTTCTCTGTTCATACCTTTACACTCCAAAATAAAAAAGTTTTAAACTTAAAACTTTAAACTCTCCGCCTTACAGACTGGCGGACTGTCGCTCCGCTCCAGCAACTAATAGTTCACAGTCGATAGTCCATAGATAACAGACAAAGAATAAAAAAATAAATACTAAATCTGAAATACTAAATTCTAAACAAATTCAAAATACAAAACAAAAAAACAGGCACAAAGATAAAAGACTAATATAAAAACAAATAATAAAAACAAAATGTGTTTTGAACGACTTAGCAAATTTTAGTGAAAATTAGCATTTGCAAACCGCTTTTTTTTAAACCTCAATTTAATCAATTTAAACTTCAAACTCATATATCTGTTGTCTTTATTCCGTTGTCTATGGACTATCGACTATGGACTGTGGACTATTTTTTTTTACGTGCCCGCAGGGTAAAATTATGCGTCTAGAGAAAAACATATCTTACCTTTATTTTCCCCGTTCCCGCCTTACTGACTGGCGGACAGGCAAACTCCCAATCTACAATTTCAAACTTCAAATTTTAAAACAAAAGACAAAGAAAAAAACAGGCACAAAGGCATCAAGGCACAAAGGCACAAAGTTAAAAAAATAAAAATTAAAGACAACTAAAAACTTATACGCAGAATAAAACCTACGACTACCCCCCTCCTCTTAATCTCCTCCCACAAGGGGAGGAGAAACAAAAGAACAAAAAAACAACAGAACAAACTCTACAACTACAAACTAAAAAATAAATTTAAAACAAAAAAAATAAAGGTGAAATATATTTTGAACGACTTAGCAAATTTTTCGCGTAGGGGTGGGCTTGCCCACCCTTTGAGTCTCTTGGGCGACCAAGGTCGCCCCTACATTTGGATAAATAGCCATATACTCGCTTCGTTCGCGTCATACATTGTCATAAACTATTTTTTGACTATTGTCTGACTACTTATGACTAATTATTAATACTATTCGCCATTTGTCATTTACAGTCTTTTGTCTCTGTCTTTAATTTTTTTAAACTTATAACTAATAACTGTAGTTTCTATCTATGGACTATCGACTGTGGACTATTCTTTCAAACTCCCAAATTCAAATTCCCAACTTTAAATCCTATTTTTTTTAACTTATAACTCATAACTATTAACTTATAACTTTCTGTTATCTGTTATCTATGGACTATGGACTGTCGACTATGGACTGTTCTATAACTAAAACTTAAATGAGATGCTCATTAAATGATGCCAATCCGCCCACTGGCCGGCATAATTACCGATTTCTTCTCCGTAAAAAGCATATTCCAGAAAAACAAATTTAAAACCAAAACTAGGGTATCCTTCATTAAAACCACCACGCAATTTAAGAAACGTATAAAGGTCATATTCCAATCCTAAATGAATCCTCTGATAAAAGTCTTTTTTCTTCCCGATATCAATTATATCACAAGCCAGAATTAGATTATCCACATTAAAATAAGAACCCTTCCAGTAATAAATTTTCTTAGGTGCAAAAGAAACCCCCAAATTCAGCGAACCATTAATAACCGAACTACCTCCATCGTCCCATTTTATCTTTGTGCCGCCAAAGTCGGTCGCGGTAGCAGCAATTATCAATCTTTTATCCAACATCCTGTACATCCCTCCAAAATCAACCCCCATACCATAACCCCGGCGTAATAAATCATCAAACTCAACATCAACAAACTCCTCCACGCTCCGATAATCATCCACCTTATGTCTTTGAAGATATCGTATAGTCATTCCGGTAGATAAGGGATTAAGTATCTCCTTGTAAAAAGGTAAATTGAATTCACGGCCTAATGAAAAAACTCCTACCATATCCGCTTCAGCGTGCGTTCCCAGTTTAGGAACAAATATGCCCATATCCATATCTATCCGGGTTTTTGTTGCAGTATAAAATCCCAACCCCCAATTAAATAGACTTCCCGGATACAAAAAACTGAGATTGGTTCCCATCTTTATAATCCCTCTTCTATCACTTAAAATCTCATCTTTTAATCCATCAGAGGCATCTGCCCAATAAATATCCCCCTCCATTACCTCTTGCATTTCGTCATCCATCAACAGTTCATATATTTTAAAAATATCATTATTAAAACCAATCATTAAAAAATTATAAGAAAGTTTCCATTTATCCAAATAACTCAATCCTGCCGAATTATATAAAAGCACATCCTCATTATCGGCTATTCCCAGACCCGCCCCTCCCATAGACAACGCCCGTATACTCTCACAAACATGTCCCTCCTCTGCCCATAATGGAACGATTAACAGACAGGCAACAATCACGGACAAAAATATTATAAAAAATCTCTTATGGTAATTAAACATCATTTTTTCTCCTTTCTTTATTTAAAAATTAAATATGAGAATTTTCATCCATTTAATAATCCCATTGATAAATATTTTCTAAAATATCATCTACGACATCTTGTACTTCTTGAGTTTCTTCTCCCATTGCCAGAGCAATAGCTTCCACAGCCAGGGGCAATAATTCTTCTATTGTAGCAATGATATCATTTATTTCTGCTTCGGACAAATCACCTAAATTTGTTAATTCAAAAAAACCATCCTGATTAAATTGCCACATAAGGTCTCTAAATTTTACCATTGGATAAGTTATTCCTTCTAACGCACAACTCATTCCATAATCTATATAAATATTTTGCCGCTGAATACTTCCGTGACAACGTCCGTAATAAACATCGCCCAAAACTGTTCTTACTTCATGAGAAACATTATAAATAGAAACAATTTCATCATAAGGAAAATCGAATAAATAATCCATTGCTTCCTCTTCACTAAAATCCGCAGCTAAATCAAAAATATCTTTTTTTAAATATAACCGTGTATAAGCCTTCACATAACCGTACCGGGCATTGGAATTTCCCGGGTCACATTCCATTGCATCCCTAAACGCCGAAATAGCTCCCCCATAATTTTTGTCTGCCAAACATTGCTCCCCCCGGGCAATATGTTCATCAGTACTACCTTTAGGCCGATGCAAAAATTCAAAAATGTTGCAAGCGGTCAATCCTAAAACCAACAAACAAATAGAAAAAATCAGCACTACTTTTCTCTTTTTCATTTTGTGTCTACTCCTTTCTTAATTATTTTCTTTCCCCCCTTGCTAATAACATTAGATTTATGCAAAATAGTCTTTTTATCCTTTTTGCCTGTCCGCTCCGCCTCAGGCGGATAAGGCGGGTCATTCCTGCGGAAGCAGGAATCTGTTATGTAATGTGTCAAGCCCTAATTCAAATGCTTTTGCAATAATCGGAACCGGAACTATCTGTTATCCGTGGCATCCTTGAAGTGAAAATTAAATAAATCTAAGCAAGGATCACACTCATTGATTTTTTCGTTTTA
>JAUVLC010000186.1 GCA_030595925.1 Clostridia bacterium
GTCTTTTTGCAAGAGGAAACAGGAAGCTTTCGCGGTTGCTGGTTTCCGCCCATGAGAAAGGGTGTAAGTTTGATAGCTGGAGTGATAGGTTTGATTTTGGATTATGGCAAGAGGCGTGCGAAGATACAGGTGTGGATATCGATTATTTTAATAGAAGAAAAAGAGATCTTGACGAACAACTCCCGTGGGATCATATCGATACAAAGGTCAGCAAGGATTTTTTAAAAGAAGAAAGGGAACGGGCTGAGAATCTCAAATCAACAGGGGACTGCCGCAGTGGTGATTGCAGCGGGTGCGGAGTTTGTGATTTTGAGGTTATAGAACCAAGAACCTTTAAGGAATCTCCAAAAGAGCAACCACTTAAAAGTGAAAAAAACAAGAATATATCTTATAGAAAGTTAAAGGTATCTTTCTCAAAAACAGGTACGGCAAAATATTTCGGGCACCTGGAACTTGTTAATATAATGTTTAGAGCAATGAAGCGTGCAGATATAGACATTAAATATTCACAGGGTTTTCATCCAAAACCGAAAGTTTCTTTTGAAGATCCGCTTGCAATAGGAATTGAAAGCGAAGTTGAAAACATGTATCTTGCTGTCAGCCATCTTATAAAACGTAAAGAAGTGGTTCAAAGATTAAACAAACAACTTCCGGAGGGACTTGAAATACTCGAATGCACAGATGCTCCGTCTAAAGCGGAAATAAACAGGCTAAACGGTTTCACCTACCGGGTCCGTATAAAAGATTTTGATTTTGACGAAAAGGCTATAAATAAATTTAAGAACCAGGAGGTTGTTCTTGTTGAACGTTTGAGTAAAAAAGGAAAAATAAATAAAATAAACTTAAAAAATGTTGTATTAAACATTACTTTAACATCAAAAAGGGAAATAGAATTTATATTAAAGCCGGATAATGGGAAAATCGTCAGACCATATCAAGTTTTAAAGAAAATTTTTAATTTTACGGATGAACAAAATAATCAGGCATTGGTTGTAAAGATAAGGAGCAGGAAAGGTTAAAGCTCCGATACTTCTGTATTAGCTTGAGGGCTATTGCTTTACAAATTCTGTGGATTAGAAAAAAAACAAAAAAGAGTGATAAAATGTATAAAAAGATCGTAATTAACGAAACAGAGCACGAGACAAGGGTAGCACTTCTCGAAGAGGGTACAATAGCAGAACTTTTTGTCCAAAGAGGGGATGAGTCGGATATAGCTGGAAATATCTACAAGGGAAGAGTTCAGAGGGTTTTACCTGGAATACATGCTGCATTTATAAATATTGGTTTGGAGCAGGCAGGGTTTATTTATGTCAACGACGTTGCGACACAAAGCGATATGGAATTTGAAGAAATGTTACTTAAAAGCGAGGAACCTGATTATGAAGCTTTTGAAGAAAAAGAAGACATTTCATCAAAGCCATTTAAAAATAGTAACTGGCGCATAGAAGAGCTGCTGACGGAAAATCAGGAAATAATGGTACAAATTGACAAATCACCCATAGGAAGTAAAGGGGCACGGGTCACATCTCATATCTCACTTCCGGGAAGATTTCTCGTTCTTATGCCGCAATCAGACCATATAGGAATATCAAGGCGTATAGAAGATACAGCTGAAAGGGACAGGCTTAAAGAAATAACCCTTTCTTTAAGAAAAGAAAATTACGGATATATTATAAGAACAGCTGCAGAAGGAATTGCCAAGGAGAAAATTGCCTACGAAATGGCCTTTCTTAATAATATGTGGGAAAATATGCAGCAGAAGTTTAAAAAAGTTCCGGCGCCCTGCCTGTTGCATAAGGAGCTTACAGCAAGTCTTAGGGCTGTGAGAGACCTGTTGATATTCGAAGCTGAGAAGCTGGTAATAGATTCACGCAAAGGTTATGAATCCATAATTGCATTTATGGAAAGATTTACGCCTGGCTTAAAGGACAACGTGGAACTATATGAAGGACAGGAGCCCGTTTTTGATGCCTATAATTTAGAAGGAGACATTTCAAGGGCGCTTAAAAAGAAAGTTTGGCTGAGATCTGGTGGTTACATAGTAATTGAACACACAGAGGCTCTTGTGGCCATTGATGTTAACACTGGAAGATATGTCGGAAAACATAACCTTGAAGAGACTATTTTAAAGACAAACTTGGAGGCTGTTAAAGAGATAGCTTATCAAATCCGTCTCAGGGATATTGGTGGAATTATTATTATCGACTTTATCGATATGGCAAAACGATCAAATCAGGAAAAAGTATTCAATGAGCTTAAAGAGGCTTTTAAAAAAGATCGAAGAAAAACAAATATTCTGCCAATATCTGAAATGGGAATAATACAAATGACAAGAAAGCGAAATAAAAAGCCACTTTCGAGAATGCTTTGCGAACCTTGCTTTTACTGCGAAGGTGAAGGATATCTAATATCTAAGCAATCAATATGCTATAATATATATCGAGAAATAAAGAGAGACATAAACGATATAACAAATACAAAAATCACATTAAAGGTTAACCCTGAAATAGCAGATCTTTTACATGGTGAGGAAAGCAAAATCATTTCCAGCCTTGAAAAGGAAATTGGAAAGGAAATTATAGTTTATTCGAATTCAAAATATCATATGGAGGAATTTGAAATATTTGAGAGTTTAAAAAATAATTAACTTAGAAAGAATCGGGGATCATTTTTTACGAGTAAATCAGCTCTGATGAGCTCGCAAAAAGCGGAAAACGGAATATTTGCCGGAGCATCCATTTTGACTATTGACAGCAAATAAAGTATATGATTAGGTTATACGTTTAATTTATAAAAAAGGAAAAACACTCAAAAAACAGAAAACAAGGTATAACAAAAAGGATAATATTATGAAAAGAACATATCAGCCAAGCAGGATTAAGCGTGCCAGAACACA
>JAUVLC010000051.1 GCA_030595925.1 Clostridia bacterium
GAACATCCTCTTTCCCTTTATAACATAAAAGTAATTTATAGTTTTGAGCCAAACTTAAAAAAAGTGCTCGGAGATGCTAACCAGATACAACAAGTTTTTACTAATATAATTATAAATGCACTACATGCCATGTCTGAAAAACAAGGAACCCTTACAATTGCTGCCCAAAATAAAAATAAAACCCAGGTTGCAATTTCTTTTTCTGATACGGGTTGTGGAATATATCAGGATAATATCGGTAAAATTTTTGAACCATTTTTTACTACTAAACAGAACGGTAAAGGAACAGGACTTGGTTTATCTATCAGCCACGAAATTATCAAAAAACATCAAGGGGATATAAAAATAAAAAGTCAAGTAGGAAAAGGAACTACTTTTACCATTTCTTTAGTTGCCTTTACTAAGCTATAAATATATAAACCATAATATAAGGAGAAAATTATGTCGAAAGGGAAAATAATGGTAATTGATGATGAAAAAGTCGTGTGTTATCTAATTACCGACTTATTAAAAGATAGAGGTTATGATGTTGAATATGCTTTATCCGGAAAAAAAGGACTCTCAATAGCACAACAAAAATCTTTTGATGTAGTTATAACGGATATAAAAATGCCCGAAATAAGCGGCCTTCAAATTATAACCAAATTAAAGAATATTGACCCCCATATAAAGGTTATCGTAATTACAGCTTTTGGAAGTATGGAAACCGCCCAGCAGTCATTACGATTAGGCGCTTACGATTATATTACCAAACCTTTTGATATAGAAAAAATTCATTTTATAATAAAAAGAGCTATCGCTTCGAGAGAATTAACCCTTACTAATCAGAAACTAATGCACCAACTAAAACGGAATAATATAATATTAGAAAAAAAAGTGAAAGAAAGAACCCATCAATTAACCCTCCTCTACAAAACAGGATTAGACATTTCTTCTTCTTTAAAATTAGAAACGGTCCTTCGGAAGATCGTAGTCCAGATTAGTGCTCTTATGGACCTGGAAATTTGTTCTATTCTTTTATGGGATACCGAAAAGGAAGAACTATCTATCAAATGTGCTCAGGGATTAAATAAAAATGTCATTTATAATACAAGAATTAAAAAAGGGGAAGGAATATCCGGATGGGTATTAAAAAAAAGGGCAGCGTTATTTATTACAGATATAGAATCAGACGATCGTTTTAAAAGAAGATCTCATGAAAAATACTATACCAGGTCATTAATAAGTGTCCCTTTATCAAGAGAAAAAAATATTATTGGAGTAATTAACATCAATAATAAAAAAACAAAAAAACCTTTCACCAATGATGATTTAGCCCTACTTAAAGAAATAGCGGTAGAAGCAACTATTGCCATTGAAAACGCTATACTTTACAAAAAACTACAAGATACACATTTACGTACTATTACCGCTTTAACAGCGGCTATCGACGCAAAAGATCATTATACCTGCCATCACTCCGAACAAGTAACTAAATATGCCACAGCCATTGCTAATAAAATGAAATTATCCCCTTCCGAAATAGAAACAATAAAGCGCGCCAGTCAATTACACGATATAGGCAAAATAGGAATCCCCGATTATATCCTGACTAAACCGGGTAAATTAAATAATAACGAATGGCGGGAAGTAAAACTTCATCCTACCCGGGCAAAAGATATATTGGAACCATTACACTATTTAAAAAATGTAATAACACTAATTAAACAACATCACGAACGTTATGATGGAAAAGGCTATCCAAGCGGGGAAAAAGGAGAAAAGATTGAACTTGGGGCACGTATAATGGCAATTGCTGATTCCTTTGATGCAATGACATCGGAAAGGCCTTACCGAAAAAAATTTACTCTGGAAGAAGCAATTGAAGAACTCGAAAAAAATAAAGGAACTCAATTTGACGCAAAAATAGTAGACATTTTTGTTATACTTTTAAAGAACCACCCTGATTTGCTTACTCCATAAATGAAAGTCCCCGCAGCAATCTGCGGGGACTCGAAGATTTATCCTACATAATTTTTGAGCGGTAAGATACGGGATAATTAAATCTTATACCCTTCGATCCCTCTCAAGGGAATTTATGCTGAGCACTTCGCTTTACTCAGCATAAACTTAGCTGAAGTGCTCAGGATCAATTCGACTACAGAGTTTTTTCAGAAAAAAACTCTAAGTTTTATTGAAACTATCGTTTCAAAGGAAAAAAACTCAAAATTTTATTAATAATAAAAAAAGCAACTTTTTTTTTGTCAAGAAAAGGATATGTTTCTATATTATCTTCCCTGTCAATAATAGTTATTTTATTAGTTTGTTTTCCGAAAGATTCTTTTACTTTATTTGCTACAATAAAATCCAGATTTTTTTTAATTAATTTATTTTTGGCATTTCTTTGCAAATGGCCTGTTTCAGCAGCAAACCCAACTAAAATCTTATTCCCTTTTTTATTTCCCAACCCGGCAAGAATATCCGGGGTTTTTACTAATGGAAGCATCATTCTTTCGCTCTTTCTAATTTTATTTTTCGCTTTTTTGTCAGCGCACCAATCAGAAACAGCTGCTGCCCCGATAAAAACATCTACTCCGGGGAAATATTTTTTAACTTCTTTTTCCATTTCCAAAGCACTTTTTATAGAAACAACTTTAACCTCTTCAGGAAAAGGTAAGTGCGTTGGTCCGCTTATTAAAATTACCTCCGCTCCTCTTTCCTGAGCCTCCCGGGCTAAAGCATATCCCATTCTCCCAGTAGAAGGATTAGAAATAAATCTCACCGGATCCAAATATTCCCGGGTAGGGCCAGCTGTAACCAAAAATTTTATCCCCAAAAAATCTTTCTTTTTTATCTTTCCTTCTTTTAATATTTCCACAACTTTATCTGCAATTTTATCTATTTCCAGCAGTCTTCCTTCTCCTTTTGTCCCACAAGCTAAAAAACCTGTTTCCGGACCGGCAAAGATAAATCTTTTTTCTTTTAATTTTTTTATGTTTCCCTGAACAATTTCATTTTCATACATATTTTTATTCATAGAAGGACATATTAAAATAGGAACCCTGGCCGCCAAGACTACACTACTCAGCAAATCATCAGCTAATCCTCCCGCTAACTTTCCGATAATGTTTGCAGTAGCAGGTGCAATTAATATTAAATCAGCGATTTGTGCTAAAAATATATGATTAACCTGCCCTCCTGTAGTTTCTTCAAAAATATCTTCCATTACCGGATTCCCGGATATAGTCTGAAGTGTTACAGGGGTAACAAACTGTTTTGCAGAAGAGGTCATCACACAAATCACTTTTGCCCGTAATTTCACCAGTTTCCTGACTAAATCACAAATTTTATAAGCGGCAATACTACCGCTAATACCTAAAACAATAGTTTTATTCTTTAACACAATTATACCCACTTAAGTAAAAAACCGGTTCTTTTGTAAATACGGAAAGGACTTATTTTTTACTTTTATTTTTAGAAGATTTCACTTCTTCTTTCGGAGAAGACTTTTCGTTACTTATTGCTTCCTCTTCTAAACTCTCTTTAATTTCTTTTTTGTTTACTTTTTTAAAAAGTATATTTTCAAGAGCTTCCTTGGCTAAGAAATAATTGTTTTTGAATTCTTTATTTTTTTTCTTTCTTAAAATTCTAGCATATTGAATTGCTAAATACACTAACTCATATTTACACATCTGCGAATCTAAAACCATTTCCTCAAACAAATCTTTTTTTTCATCACTCATCTTTTACACCCCTTTTTATGAATTTTATAATATTTAAACATTACAAAAAAATCTTTATTATTTTAAATTATAGTTAAGAAAGTTATTTAGTGTATTCTTTAAATAAAAATTTCTTATTCGCATTTGTTCACTTATGATTATATTTTTTAAATGCTCCGTTGCTTCTTCTATATTGTCATTTATAATTAAGTAATCATATTTTTTAATTTCCTTTAATTCTTTTCTTGCATTTTCCAATCTTCTTTTTATTGTTTTTTCATCATCTTTTTTTCTTTCCCGTAATCTTTTTTCTAATATTTTCATTGAAGGAGGCATTATAAATATTAGAACACTATTTAAAGGATATTTCTTTTTTATTCTTAGACCTCCCTGAACATCAATATCGGAAATCACATTGTTTCCCGCACTTAAATATTCCTCTAAAAAATCTTTGGGAGTTCCATAATAATACCCATGAACCATTGCCCATTCAGACAATTTTTCCTGTTTGATTTTTTGACCAAAATCATTTTCCGAGAGAAAAAAATAATCTTTCCCATTTTTTTCTCCTTTACGGGCTGAACGGGTAGTCATTGATATTGAAAAAACAAGATTGGGAACAATTTTTAAGACTCTTTTACACAAAGTAGTCTTTCCCCCTCCTGAAGGAGCTGAGACAACAAACATTATTCCTTTAAAAATATCATTGTTCTTTTTGCTATTTTTATTCATCTTAATTTTTGCCTTTTCTTCTTTAAACTCATGCTTGTCGTTTCTGTCTATGAATTTAAATCCCCCTACCCCCCTTTTTCAAAGGGGGAAAGATTGTCTTTGTTTTTGTCTTTAGTCTTTTGTCTTTAGTCTTTTGTCTTTTGTCTTTAGTCTTTTGTCTATGGACTATCGACTGTGGACTATGGACTGCCTTTATCTTTTGTCTATGGACTATCGACTGTGGACTATGGACTTTTGTTTGTCTTTATCTTTAACCAATGCACCGTATTTATAACTTATAACTTTTTTCCAATAATTTCAATGTTTCGTTAAAATCATCAGGTATCGGCGCTGTAAATTTTATTCTTTTTTTTTGTGCGGGATGTACAAAATCCAATTCATACGCATGCAATAATTGCCTTTTTATTTTTTTTTCTCCCACAGTCCATTTTGAAGAATAATCCCTATCCCCTAATATCGGATACCCTATATAAGCAAGATGCACCCTAACTTGATGGGTACGCCCTGTTTTAGGCTTAACTTCCAATAAAGTAAAATCCGCAAAACGTTTCAACACTTTAAATCTGGTAATTGCTTCTTTCCCTGCATAAGAACCCACTGCCATTTTTTTCCTTTCATACACTGATCTTCCTAAAGGGGCAACAATTTCCCCTTTTTTATCTTTTATTTCCCCGGATACCAAAGCCCAATAAGTTTTTTTTATTTCCCTTTTTTGAAACTGTTTAGCCAAAAAAAATTGGGTCTTTTTTGTTTTAGCCACTAATATTATTCCGGAAGTGTCCTTGTCTAAACGATGAACAATTCCCGGCCGGTTATCCTCATAAGCAACAAAATCTTTCCATACAGATGACTTTTTTTTATCTTTTGCTGCCGAATTCATTGCATAATATAAAAGAGCATTAACCAATGTCCCGTTTGGATGCCCGCATGCCGGATGAACAACCATGCCTGCTTGCTTATTTAAAACAATGAGCTCTTCATCCTCATATATTATATTCAGAGGAATATTTTGTGCCTGAATATTTTCATTTTTCGCCGGCAAAAAAGTTATTTCAATAACTTCCTCTTTTTTTACTAAATAATTAACTTTCGGGAAAAAATCTCCTATCTTTACTTTTTGTTCCTTGATTAATTTTTGAAAATAATTCCGTGAATAATCAGGGAAATAATCAGCCAAATAAGTATCTATCCTCATTTTTTCTTTTTTGCTTATAATCTTAATTGTCTTCGAAAAATTTTCATTTATCATTTTTCTCTTTTTGATTATTCCTAAATCGATAGTGAATTCCTATTGCTATACAAAAAATAATTAAAGATATAATTTGAAAAACGGAAAAACAACCGATTGTCGCACCTCTTTCGTCTCCTCTCCAAAATTCTATAAAAAACCGAAAAACAGAATAGCAAATAACATACAATATAAATATCTGCCCTTTATAGTGTTTATGTTTTTCCATTTGTAACAAAAAAAGAAAAATCATAAAGTTCCCCACGGAAGAATATATCTGTGTAGGATGAATCTTAATGCCTAAAGGAGCTAAACTATAAGGGTTTTTAAAAATCACTCCACACCAGGAAGAACAAACCTTTCCATAGCAACATCCGGCACAAAAACAACCTATTCTCCCTATACTATGCCCTAAAGCAATTACCGGAGCATATAAATCCGCTATTTCCCATAAATCAAGCCGTTTCTTAAATATAAAAACAGTGGCAGCTAAAATAGCAGTAATAAATCCGCCATAAAAAACCAATCCCCCTTTCCATATTTTAAAAATTTCCATAGGATTAGAAAGATAAAAAGAAAAATTGATGAAACCTGCTAAAAGCCTTGCCCCAATAATACCGGAAATTAAAATAATTAAAGTTAAATCATAAATAATTTCCTCTTCTATTTCCTGTTTTTTAGCTCTATAAAGGAGCACTTTCAAACCTATCAGAAAAGCCAATGCCATAAAAAACCCATAGGTATGAATTGTAAAAAAAGAAGTTTTTAATAATATTGGATACATTTTTACCTTTTAAACCGAGACAATAGTTTGGATTTTTCCCCTAAAATACTAAATAAAAAAATCATAGAAATTCCGATACAAATAAAACTATCGGCAAAATTAAAAATAGGCCAGATACGAAAATCAAAAAAATCAATAACTTCTCCCCTGATTATTCGATCAAAAAGATTACCTAAAATGCCTCCTAAAATAAAACCCAGAGGTAAACAAAAAAAAGATTCTTCCTTACTTAATTTTCTGTACAGAGAAACAACTATTATTATTCCAATAAAAGAAATTATAATAAAAAAAAAGTTTCCCTGCGGAAAAATACCGAAAGCAGCTCCTCTATTCATAATATAGGTAAAGTGAAAAACATTTTTTATTATAGGGATGGATTGTCCCATATCCATCTTATTAACCACCAATAATTTAGTGGCCATATCTAAAAAAAACACAGCTAATGCAACCAGATAAAACATAATTATAAACTATCTCCTTTAATCTTTTTTGAATTAGTCGCTTTGCTCCAGCAGAAACAAGCATTTTCAAACCGCTTTTTTTAAAACCTCAATTTAATCAATTTAAACTTCTTTTGTCTTTTTCTTTTTTCTTTTTTCTTTTGCCATTAGCAGTCTTTTATCTTTGTCTGTTATCTATGGACTATGGACTGTCGACTATGGACTAAATCTGTTTCTATCTATCGACATTTTTTTATCCTACAAGATTATGCATTGGAAACCATATTTTGTACTACTTTTAAGCAACGTTGACAAAGTTGAGGATGGCTACTATCTTCCCACACACATTCACTATAATTCCAGCAACGCACACATTTTTTCCCCAGAGCAAAAGAAACAACTATTTTTAAAGGAAGCAAATTTCCATCACTATAGGCATCGGAAGAACCCTCTCTATTAAAAAAATTTACCTGAGAAACAATAAAAACCGTTGTCCAGACATTTTTGTTTTCCTGTAAAAATTGATACCAATCCGCATCGGCGGTATAAATTTCTATTTTTGCTTCTAAAGAATTTCCTACTATTTTTGCACCGCGTGCTTTCTCCAGTGCCCTGGTCACAATTCCTTTAACCTTTAATATTTTTTCCCATTTTTCTTCCAGCCCATTATTCTCCGATTCTTTATTCTCCAGGGGGAAATCAGAAAGAAAAACACTTTTTTCTTTTTGAAACAAATATGGCCAAACCTCTTCACAAGTATGGGAAAGAACCGGGGCTAATAACTTAACTATATTTAACAAAATATCAAACATTACGGTCTGAGCTGATTTTCTTTCTCCTGAATCCGCAGAAAAAGTATATAGTCTATCTTTTAAAACATCTAAATAAAATGAAGACAGCTCTACGGCACAAAAATTATGAATTAACTTATAGACCCGATGAAATTGATATTCCTGATACCCGCAAATTACATCTCCGATTAGCTTTTGTAGTTTGTGCAGTGCCCACTTATCAATTTCTTCTAATTCCTCATAAGGAACTTTCTGTTCAACATTAAAATCACTAAGATTTGCCGATAAATACCGGATAGTATTGCGAATGCGCCGATATGTATCTACGGATTGACTAACAATTTCATCAGAAAGTCGTATGTCTTCCGAGTAATTTTCCGAAGAAACCCAGAGCCGTAAAATATCCGCCCCATAATCTTTAATTATTTCCTGAGGGGCAATAACATTTCCTAAAGATTTACTCATTTTTTTCCCTTCCCCATCCACTACAAATCCATGAGTCAAAACAGAACGAAAAGGTGCTTTATTCTGCAAAGCACAGGAAATCAATAAAGAAACCTGAAACCATCCTCTATGCTGATCTGAACCCTCCAGGTATAAATCGGCAGGCCAGGAAAGAAAATCATTTTCTTTTAACACCGCTTCACTACTTGCCGCAGAATCGAACCATACATCTAAGATATCTTCTTCTTTTCTAAATATTTTCTTGCCACATTTTTGGCACTTAATTTCTGGAGATAAAATTTCTTCCGGTTTTCTGATAAACCAACTATCAGAACCTTCTTTCCCAAATAATTGTTCTACTTTTTCTATTGCTTCTTCACTTAATAAGGGCTCATTACACCCCTGACAATAAAAAACAGGAATGGGAATTCCCCAATAACGTTGTCGGGAAAGACACCAGTCAGGCCGGTTTTCCACCATTGCTTTCATTCTTTTTTCACCTGCAGAAGGAATCCAATTTACCTTTCCGCTTTCTGCAAAAACAATATGCCTTAAATTATTTTTATCTACCTGCATAAACCATTGCTCAGTAGAACGAAAGATGACCGGATTTTTACAACGCCAGCAATGAGGGTAAGAATGAACAATCTCTTCAGTATAAAGAAGATTCCCCAATTCTTTAATTTTTTCAACGATTTCAGAATTACACTCCCATACATTCCTGCCGGAAAACAACTCTACTTCCTTGGTAAATTTTCCTTTCTCATCCACAGGGGAATAAATCGGTAAATTATTTCTTAATCCTACGGCATAATCCTCCTGTCCATGTCCCGGGGCTATATGAACAACACCCGTTCCCTCTTCCAGACTTACAAAATTATCCACGACTCCAACCGATATCTTTTCTAAAAAGGGATGCCTACACTTTATTCCGGTTAATTCTTTCCCTTTTAAAACTTTTATAATCTTATATTTTTTAACCCCTATTTTATCCATAAGTGAAGGCAATAAATCTTTAGCAACAATTAATACATCTTCCTTATCCGAAGAAACTTCACAGTGGGTCACCGCATAATCAAATTCAGGATGAAAACACAATGCCTGATTAGCCGGTAATGTCCAGGGTGTGGTGGTCCAAATTAAAACCGATGGTAAAAAAGTAAATTTTTCTTTACCCAACAAAGAAAGACTTTCTTCTGTTAAGGCAAACTTAACAAAAACAGAAGGGGAAGAATGATCCATATATTCTACTTCTGCCTCAGCTAAAGCAGTTTCACAACTAAGACACCAGTAAACGGGTTTTAATCCCCTATAAATATACCCCTTTTTTACTAATTCTTTAAATACTCTTATTGTCCCGGACTCATAGCTATGGGCAATAGTTAAATAAGGATTTTCCCAATCAGCAAATATCCCTAACCTCTTAAACTCTTCACGCTGAACTTTAACAAATTTAAGGGCATATTCAGCTGCTTTCCGGCGAAACTTTACTCTTTCTATTTCATTTTTTGATATGCCTAACTTTTTAAACAACTGAAATTCAATCGGCAAACCATGACAATCCCACCCGGGAACAAAAGGAACACTAAAATCAGACATTGATTTGTATTTAACAATAATATCTTTTAGTATTTTATTTAAGGCATGACCAATATGAATATTTCCATTAGCATAAGGCGGCCCGTCATGGAGAATAAATTTCCGTTTATTCTTATTCTTTTCCTGAATCAAATCATATAATTTAAGCTCATTCCACACCTTTTGAATTTGAAGCTCTTTTTGAGGCAAATTAGCCTTCATCGGAAATTTAGTCTTAGGCAAATTTAACGTTTTGTTGTACTCCATCTCTCCTCCTGATTAAAACTCTCCAATAAGTTCCCTCTATATTTTCCTATTTATATTTCTTTTCAATCATAAACTCAGGCTTTTATCCAATCAGCCATCTTTTTACCAAATAAAATAACAGCATTAAAACAAAAACAGTACTCACAGACAAACTAACCTCTCCTTTAACAGGTATAACAAGCTTTGCCTGTTTTAAAATAATATCCGTTAATTCTTTAATCGCCATTCCCATGGGTATTGTTTCAATTTCTTTCTTTTTCATGTGCACAAATATTTTAATCAAGAGAACTATCATAAAAATAACAAATATACTGTTAATCAAATATCCAAAAACCCTCAATAAAGAATACATCTTTTCTACCTCCTTTATTTATTATTTAAGACTTTTACAAAATCACCTATTTAATAAAAGTCTTTAGATAGAAAGCTCTTCCGCTCTCTTTTTTGCTTTTTTTATTGCTTCTATTAAAATGCCTGCAAAATATTTTTTTTCTAAATATTCTAAAGCTTGCTGTGTTGTACCCCCCGGAGAGGTTACCCTTTCCCTCATTTTCGCCGGTTCAATTTTAGTCTCCTTTACCAGATTTATTGCCCCCAGAATAGTTTGTTCCGACAAAGTCCGTGCCATCTCTGCTGATAATTTCATTTCCCGCCCCGCTCTAATTAAAATTTCCAACAAGTAAAAAAAATAAGCCGGACCGCTTCCGGATAAAGCAGTTATTGCATCCATTTCCTTTTCCTGACATTTTATCACTTTTCCTACACTACCAAAAATTTCTTCTACTATTTTTTCATGATTTATCTGAACATACTTGCCCAAACAAAAAGCAGACATTCCTTCCCTTACTAAAACAGCAATATTAGGCATCACCCTAATTAAAGGAACCCTGTTATTTATTTTCTTCTCAATATAAGTAGTAGTAATACCGGCAATAATAGAAATAACTAATTGATGAGGTAATAAATAATTACCAATTTCGCCCAAGACACTATCTAAAACCTGTGGTTTAACCGAAAAAACAACAAAATCCGCTTTTCCAATTGCCTCCCGGCTATTAAAAAGACTAATAATTCCTGTCTCTTTTTTAAGATATTCCAATCTTTCTTTTTTTATATCTGTTGCCATAATCCGCTGTTTATTCATTAATTTTGCCTTAAGGATACCTTTTATCAAAGCTTCAGCCATATTTCCTGCGCCGATAAAAACAATCTTCTTGCCTTTCAAAATATTCTCTTTTGTTTTCATATTATCCTCTTCATTTTTATTCTATTGGCTACCTTAATTCTACATAATTTACAAAAAACGAACCTCCCCGCAGCAAGCTGCGGGAAACCCTTCGACTCCCTTCAAGGGAATTTATGCTGAGTAAAGAGAAGTGCCCGGGATCAATTCGACTACATAGTTTTTGAATTTTTTCTTGCATTTTTTTTGTTAATATGCTATATTTTATTTTACATTTATTATTCAAAGGAGAAAAAAATGTCTTTTCAATGTATAATTTGCCACAAAAAATCAATGAGCGGAAACACCATCAGTCATTCAAAAAGGCACACTAAACGAAAATTCAAACCCAACTTGCAAAAAATTAATATTTTGCTATCCGGCAGAAAACAAAAAGCTTATGTATGCACTCAATGTATCCAGGCCGGAAAAATCACCAAAGCCATTTAAAACGGTATACTTACAGAACAAAGAAAATTATGTACCAGCTCATCAGGCATTTCTGATAAATAATACTGTTTTGCTGCTAAATCTACTGTGTATCCTTCTTTTTTATAACCCAGGCCGTAACTATAAGTTATATCTTCATTCTCATTGAGATTAGGCCCGTACATTCCTGCACGTAAAAAAATCGTATCCAGAATTATTTGTTCCAATCCTATATGATAATTTTTTTTGTCTTCCTCATCTTTATACATTCTATGCTCATAATCCCAGGAAAAAGTCAGTAAATTAGTAAGCTTAGAAGCAAAACCCATTCTCGTCACGACAGGAAGTTGTTCTGTTCTGTAATCATCCCAATACATAAAAGAGGGAAAATTCTGAATCATTAATCCTAAGTGAAAAGATTCTCTAAGCAAATAAATAAATCCCCAATCAAAACCAAATCCTTTCCCGTCAGAAAGATTTAGTTCCGGTTCTTCCCATTCATCATTTATCTTTTTCTTCTCAGTCAATCCTATTCGACCGCTAAAATAATTCAGATTTATCCCTCCGATTAAAGACTCACTATAAGCTTGACAAACAGAAAGCATATATTGATTTACTTTTATTTCCACATCCTGCCATATTTCATGTCGTTCCCCATCGATTACTTCTTCAAAATAATCGGATTCCGTATAATTGGATAATTCCCTCCAACTCACTGCCCCTTGAGGGCCGGCAAAAGTCAAGTGGCAAAATTTCTTGCCCTCCAGTGGAGTACCGGCTATAATCTCCTCCCAAAGAACATCGCTTTGATAACTAAAATCGATCATAAAAGAAAGAGAATTTGCTTTTAGAGCATTTAAACCGGCTGGATTCCAAAAAGGGGCATCTGCCGTATCAGCAACAGCAACAAAAGCTCCTCCCAGACCAATCGGCCGTGCCCCAATATCTATCCCGTCATAGGTATAATATTGAGTCGGTGCCTTTTCTTTACAAAAGGCAGCTATACTATAGCTTTGAATTAAAAAACACAGCAAGCAAAAACCTAAAAAAAATTCTTTTCTCATTTTTCCTCCTGATATATTTTTTTAGTTTCAATTAAAAAATTATAGCAAATAAAATATTTCTTTTTATTATCCTTTTTTTTCCTTTGACAAAGTATCATTAAAAAATTCTTTTTCTATTTCCTTTTTCTTTGCTTGAAGATACTCATCTATTTTACTGGTAATTCCTTCCATTGACTCTATTTTTTCCAACCTGTTTTCAACCTTCCCTAATTCATCCAAGATTAATTTAACAGCATCCGCTACCGGATCGGGTAATTTCCCGTGCTCCAAATCCAGTTTAAATCTCTTCTCTTGTTCTACAATCCTGCCCGGCACACCAATTACCGTAGATTGAGCAGGAACATCTCTGATAACTACCGACCCTGCTCCTATTTTTGCCCCTTTTCCAATAGTTATCGGCCCTAATAGAATTGCTCCGGCACCAACAACGACATCTTCCTTAAGGGTAGGGTGTCTCTTCTCTTTTTCTAAAGAAGTCCCTCCCAAAACTACCCCCTGATAAAGTAAACAATTATCCTCTATCCGGGTAGTTTCTCCTATAACTACACCCATCCCGTGATCAATAAAAAACTTTCTGCCGATTTCCGCTCCGGGATGAATTTCAATCCCTGTAATAAACCGGCCAAAATGAGAAACACATCGGGCAAAAAACATCATTCTTAATTTATAAAACAAGTGTGCTATTCGATGCAACCATAAAGCATGTAAACCCGGGTAACAAAAAAGAACCTCTAAAAATCCCTTCGCCGCCGGATCCTTAGCAAAAACAGTTTTTACATCTTCCAACCATCTAAACATAATGCACCTTTATATTCTTTTTAATGAACAATTTACTTAGCCTCTGCTAATGAAAAATCAGATAACCGGTCCTCGTTACCGGAACCTATAAATTGTAATTCGTATAATTTTTTGTACAGCCCGCCCTTGGTAATAAGTTCTTCATGCTTTCCTTCCTGAACTATTTTACCTTTATCCATTACCACAATTTTATCCGCTTTTCTAACAGTAGATAAACGATGAGCAATTACTAAAACCGTTCTATTTTGCATTAAATGCTCCAGAGCATCCTGAACTAATAATTCCGATTCCGTATCCAGGGAAGAAGTGGCTTCATCTAAAACCAAAAGAGAAGGATTTCTTATAATGGCCCGGGCAATAGCAATCCTTTGCTTCTGGCCTCCGGATAACCGAACTCCCATTTCGCCAATACCGGTATCATATCCTTTAGGCAACTGAGTAATGAAGTCATGTGCTTCCGCCGTTTTAGCCGCATGAATTATTTCCTCTTCCGAAGCATCCATATTTCCATAAGCAATATTATTTTTCACGGTATCATTGAATAAAATCGTTTCCTGAGTGACAATTCCTACTATTTTACGTAATGAATTCAAAGTAAAATTTTTTATATTATCCCCGTCTATAAAAATGTTTCCGGTATCAGCATCGTAAAAGCGGAGTAATAAATTAACTATACTTGTTTTTCCCGCCCCCGAAGGACCGACAAAAGCTACAATTTGCCCTTTTTTCACACTAAAATTTATATCTTTCAGAACATATTCCTCAGAAGGATTATAACCAAAAGACAAATCTTTATAAACAACTTCTTTTCCGAAAGAAGTCAAAGGATATGCACCTTCTTTTTCTATTACTGTTGTTTTTGTATCTAAGATTTGGAATATTCTCTCAGCGGCAGCCATTGCCTGCTGGATTTTATTATTCATTTTGGAAAAATTTTTTATAGGATTGTAGGTAGAAAATGCCGCTCCGACAAAAGCAAAAAAAGCCCCGGCGGTCCATAACCCGCGAATAACATCACTGCCGCCATACCAAACAACAAAAGAAACTCCCATTGCTCCTAAAAGCTCCATCACCGGAGAAGTCAGTGCCTCCACACGCATTGAACGCATTATTATATTAAAAAAATTACGATTTTCCTGTCCGAATTTTTTAATTTCATATTTTTCCATATTAAAAGCTTTTACTATTTTCACCCCGGTAACCGTTTCCTGCAATATAGCATAAATATCCCCCATTTTCTTTTGCCCTTGTCTGCCAACTCTACGTAATTTACGGCCGAATTTTACAATAGGAATACTGGCCAAGGGAAAAAGAAAAATAGTAATCAAGGCAAATTTCCAATGAAGATAAAAAAGCAACCCGGTTAGAAACATAACAGTAAATCCATCCCTTATAATAACAGCCGGAACCCTGGCTATTGCTTCACGTAGTGCATATATATCATTAGTTAAACGGGACATTATTTCACCTGTGGAATTTTTGCTGTAAAAGTCTAAAGAAAGCCTTTGTAGCTGTTCATAAAGCTGATTGCGTATATTCAAAACTACTTTTTGCCCGATATAACCCATCAGATAAGTTTGTCCATAAGCAAACAGTCCTTTAAAAATATAAATTAAAGGGACAATCAAACAAATCCAGAATAATATTTTTGTGTTTTTTTCAATTAAGACCTTATCAACTACATCCTTAAGAATATACATAGAAAGAGCAGTTAAAGCAGCCACAAACACCATACAAATCATAGATTCTACAAATCTAAGTTTATAGGGTTTAACATAAGCAAGCAGACGTCTATACAATTTCTTCTCCTGTCTGTACTAATAATTTTCGTATTTCCTCAGCAGCTCTGCGGGAAGCTCCCGGTTTTCCCAGTTTTTCCCTTACTATATGCAATTTTTCTTTAATTTCCAATAGGGTTTGCGGAGATTTTAACCAGGTCAGTGCTTTTTGAGCAATAGCTTCTGATTTTATCTCATCCTGAATAAATTCAGGAACGATTTTTTCTCCGGCAATTATATTCACCAAACCAATATAAGGAACCTTTATCAATCTTTTTGCTAAAAAATAAGATATACGGGAAACCCTATACATAATAATCATTGGAACACCCAAACAGGCATTTTCCAGAGTTGCCGTCCCGGAAGCAACTAAAGCTACATTCATTATATTTCTTATATTATAATCTTTATCCCTGACAACTTTAAAGCTCTCCTCAGGAATTTTAAATTGCTTAATATAATCCATGGATATATTTCCCGACAGGGGAAAAACAAACTGCGACTGAGGAATCCGGGAAATTATTATTTTACTTATGTTTAACATTTCCGGTAACAAATAATCAATTTCCTGTTTGCGACTACCCGGCATAATACCAATAATAGGATTTTCCTCTTTTAACCCGAGCATACTGCATATTTGACTTTTATTCTTATCAGGATTTATTACATCCAACATTGGGTGACCAACAAAAGAAACATCGATTTTTTCCCGTTTATACATCCGTTCCTCAAAAGAGAAAAAAACCAACATTTTTTTAACCAGCCGGGATATTTTTTTTATCCTGTTTTTACCCCATGCCCATACTTGTGGAGAAACATAATAAACCACAGGTATACCCATTTTTTTTGCTACGTTCGCCACTCTTAAATTAAACCCCGGAGCATCAATCAGCACTATTGCATCAGGCTTTTCTTTTTTAAGAAAAAGTTTAACTAGATTAAAAACTTTCCAAAAATCACCAATTTTCTTTAGTACTTCAAAAAAACCTATTACAGTTAAATCCACCAAATTATATAAAAAATTAATTTTCTCAGCCTGCATTTTCTCTCCGCCCAAAACATATATTTCAAGCTGAGGGTAAATTTGCTGTAAATTGCGGATTAAATTTGCTCCATGTATATCACCGGACGGATCTCCCGCAATAATAAGTATTTTTTTAGACACTATTTTTATATCCTTTTAATTTTCTCAAAATCTCCATCCCCACCTCTAAAGCATTTCTCCCGTGTTCTCCGGAAACAAGTGGCTTTCTTCCTTCCCTAACGCAACCAACAAATTCTTTAAGTTCCGCTTCCAGCGGTTCTCCGGAAAACAATTTTGGTTTAATTATCTCTATATCCGACATAGACTTTACCGGAGAAGAAGATTTTTTCTTTTTATAAATTTTCAAACTTTGCTTTGCATAATCCAGAGAAATGTAAGCATTTTCCTGAAATATACGAATTTTTCTCATTGTCTCCAAAGTAACCCGGCTGGCAGTAACATTGGCTACGCACCCATTTTCAAAATTAAGATGAGCAGTAGCAATATCTTCTTTATCAGTTAAAATATCTGCTCCTACTGCATCAATATTAACTACCGGAGAATTTACCAAAAAAAGAATAATATCGATATCGTGAATCATTAAATCCAGAACTACTCCCACCCCACTGGCCCTGGGATTAAAAGGGCCCAGTCTATAACTTTCTATAAAACGGGGATTATTTACATGTTTTTGAGCTTCATCAACAGCAGGATTAAACCGTTCAACATGTCCCACCTGTAAAATACAATTTTTTTCTTTAGCGGTTTGGAGCAATTCTTCTGCTTCTTCCAAAGAATTGGTAATCGGTTTTTCTATTAAAGTATGTACCCCTTTTTCCAAAAATCCTTTTCCTATTTTATGATGTAGTTTAGTCGGAACAGCAACACTTACCGCTTCTACTTTAGAGGAAAGCTCCTCCGGTGAACTATAAACCGGCACTTTATATTCTTTGGAAATCTTTAAAGCAGCTTTCTTATCTACATCTACTATTCCTACTAATTCCACCCCATCCATTTTACTATAAATACGTGCATGATGTCGTCCTAAATATCCTACCCCAACCACACCCATTTTTATTTTTTCCACTTTTTTCTCCCTCTCTTAATCAACCACCCACGGCCCACTCACAAACTAAATCATAAATCAAAAACAAGGCAGTCCATAGTCCGCAGTCAATAGTCCATAGATAAAAACAAATAATAAAAAATAAATACGAAAAGACAGCTCCATAAATGGAGCAACTACAAACTAAAAACATAAAGGTAAAATGTGTTTTGAACGATATAGCAAATTTTAGC
>JAUVLC010000056.1 GCA_030595925.1 Clostridia bacterium
ATTTTTTTTGCCTTTTTTACCTCCGGGGTGAATTTCCTTTTTTAACCATCCTTCCATCCATCTTTCCCTGCAAACTTTGGGGTAAAGTGATTTTTAATTTCTTGTTTCTTCGACGCTATTTTTACAGCGCAAATAGCTCTGGTTATATAAATATTGACTTTATAAGAAAAAAAAGATAAAATTAGGCTCGGTTTTTTTAATAGTTCGAAAAAAGGATAGGGAGGGCGTTTAAATGATAGAAGGAAATATTTTAGAAAAAGCTGACTTAAAAGATTTAAAATTTTTTAAAAAAGGAAAAGTGCGGGATATTTATGATTTTGACAAAAAACTGTTAATTATAGCTACGGATAGAATTTCCTGTTTTGATGTTGTTTTATCTTCCTGTATACCGTATAAAGGTGAGGTGTTAACCAGGTTATCTGCTTTCTGGTTTGCATTTATGAAGAATATTATTGACAGTCATTTTATTAGTATGGATGTAGAGCAATTTCATCCTTCTGTCTTGAAATATAAAGATTTGCTTGAAGGACGGGCAATGTGGGTAAAAAAAACACAACCCCTTCCGGTAGAGTGTGTAGTAAGAGGATATCTTTCCGGTTCGGCATGGAAAGAGTATAAAAACAAATCTTCGGTTTGCGGGATAGAACTTCCTTCCGGGCTTAAAGAATCGGATAAGCTCCCGGAGGTTATTTTTACTCCGTCAACAAAAGCGGAAAGCGGACATGATGAAAATATTAGTGAAAAAGAAGTACACAATTTAATTGGGATAAATCTTACACAAAAAATCAAAGAAAAAAGTGTCGCCATTTATAAAAAAGGTGCGCAATATGCTGAAAGTAAAGGGATAATTATTGCCGATACTAAGTTTGAGTTTGGTTTATACGAAGATGAACTTATCTTAATTGATGAGGTGTTGACCCCTGATTCATCCCGGTTTTGGCCCAAGGATGATTATGAAGCAGGTAGAGCACAGGCAAGTTTTGATAAACAGTTTGTAAGGGATTATTTGATTAGTCGTGGGGATTTGGATAAAAAGGAAACCTTTTCTACTCCTTTACCTGAGACAATAATGCAGAGAACCAGCCGAAAATATTTGGATATTTATAAGATAATTACCGGACAAGATTTAATACAATAAAATTTAGAGTTTTTATTAGCGTAGCTTATAAAAATTCTGTAATCGAATTGATCCTGAGCATTTCAGCTGGGTTTATCCTGAGTAAAGCGAAGTGCTCAGCATAAACTCTCTTGAAGGGAGCCCGAAGGGTCGAGGTTTTAATTTCCCCACAGCTTACTGCAGGGTAGTTGATTTTTGAAAAATTAATTAGAAGGAACAATGTCAAAAATAAAATAAAAGGAATGACAAATAATTTCCCCCTTTGAAAAAGGGGGGTAGGGGGATTTCTAAGATATAAGGGAGAAAAAAATTATGGAAGAAAAAATAATGGGTTTACTTAAGGATAAATGCGGGGAAGAAAATTATAAAAAACTTGAATTATTAAATAATCAAAAAGTTAATGATTTTATTACCGGATATATTCAACTATGTAATCCGGATAAGGTTTTTGTGCGTACCGATTCTGAGGAAGATGCTTCCTATATCAGAAATAAAGCAATAGAAAACGGAGAGGAAAAAAAATTGGGTATTGATGGACACACGGTTCATTTTGACGGATATTATGATCAGGCAAGAGATAAAGGAAACACTAAATATTTGTTGGCGAAAGGGGTAGATTTTGGTCCCAGTATTAAAGGAATAGATAAGGAAGCAGGCCTTGCTGAGATTAAGGATTATTTAAAAGACAGTATGGGTGGGAAAGAAATGTACATTTGTTTTTTCTGTTTGGGACCTTTGGATTCTGAATTTTCCATTGTTTGTGTGCAAATTACGGATTCAAGTTATGTAGCACACTCCGAGGGGATTCTTTATCGTAGTGGATATGAATCATTTAAAAAGAAGGGAAATTTTGATAAATTTTTCCGATTTGTTCATAGTGCCGGGGTTATCGAATCAGGGGTAAGTAAAAATGTTGCTCAACGCCGCGTATATGTGGATTTGCAGGATAGAATCGTTTTTAGTACTAATACTCAATATGCGGGGAATACTGTGGGACTTAAAAAATTGGCTTTACGCCTGGCTATTTATCAGGCTTCCAAAGAAGATTGGTTAGCCGAACATATGTTTGTGATGGGTATCCATAATCCGAAAGGCCGGGTGACTTACTTTACAGGGGCTTTTCCCAGTGCCTGTGGAAAAACCTCAACCTCAATGCTGCCCGGGGAAACAATTGTTGGTGATGACATTGCTTATTTAAGAAATAAGGAAGGGAAAATATACGCTGTAAATGTAGAGAGTGGAATTTTTGGAATTATTCGTGATGTTAATCCGGAAAGCGATCCTTTAATTTGGGAAGCACTTACTTCTTCGGGAGAGGTCATTTTTTCTAATGTTCTGGTGACTGAAAAAAATGCTCCTTCCTGGTTGGGAGATGAGAGAGGAATTCCTGAATCAGGAATTAATTATTCAGGTGAATGGGTAAAAGGTAAAAAAGATGCCAAGGGAAATGATATAACTTCTTCCCATAAAAACGCAAGATATACGGTTCGTATTGGCAGATTAAAAAATCGTGATGTCATGGCCGATGATGAGCAGGGGGTGTTGGTAGGCGGAATTATTTATGGCGGCAGGGATTCCAATATTTCTGTTCCGGTACAGGAGTCATTTGATTGGAAACATGGGGTGTTAACTATGGGGGCTTCTCTGGAATCGGAAACAACGGCGGCAACATTAGGACAGGAAGGGGTAAGAAAATTTAATCTTATGGCTAATCTTGATTTTTTATCTATTCCTCTGGGAAAGTATATAAATAAACATCTTGATTTTGGAAGTAAATTAACTTCCGCCCCTATTATTTTTGCGGTTAATTATTTTCTGAAAAATAGCAAAGGTGATTATTTAACTGAAAAAGAAGATAAACATGTATGGATGAGATGGATGGAAGAGAGGATACACAAGGAAATAGATGCGATTAAAACCCCAACGGGCTTTATTCCTGAATATAAAGACCTTAAAAGATTGTTTAAAGAGGTTTTAGACAGAGAGTATAGTAAAGAAGAGTATATAGAGCAATTTACTTTAAGAGTTACTGAAAATATTGCTAAGATTGAGAGGGTTATTGCTGAATATAAAGCTAACGTTCCTGATTCTCCCCAGGTGTTATTTGAAGTTCTGGAAGGACAAAAACAGGGATTGGAAACATTAAAAGCTGAATATGGGGATTACATTTCTCCGGAAGTCTTAAAAACTTCCCGTTAAAGTTCCCCGATTAAATCTTTTATTTTTACCCCCAGGGCATGGGATATTTTATAGAGGGTCATTATTGATGCTGAATTGCGGGCATGTTCAAGTTGAGAGATTAAACTCTTGGATAGATTTGTATGTTGGGAAAGTTGGTCTAATGTCCAGTCTTTTTGTTTGCGGTATTTTTTTATGCGTTTTCCTATCAGGGTATTCATTTTGAGCGTTGCATCTTCAATTATACCCATATGTTGCAGTTGCCTTTTGATAGAGTTTTTTAATTGTTCAGGATCAAAGGGCTTTTTTATATAATCAAATGCCCCGTTTTTAAGCGTAATCAAAGCACTGTCTACGGAAGGATAACCGGTTAAAATAATTATTCCTATTTTAGGATCTATCTCTTTTATCTTTTTAAAAACTTCCAGTCCATCAATTGAAGGTAATTTTAAATCCAGAATTCCGATGTTAAAATAATTTGGTTTAAATTGTTCTATTGCTTTTTGTTCATCCGTAAAATAAACTACTTCCCATCCGTAAGAGGTAAGTTTTTCCTTGAGAAATTTACAAAGGTCCTCCTGGTCGTCAATAACGAGTATTCTTATTGTTGATTTTGCCATAATTATTTCCCCCTTGAGCTGATTTTGCTGTTTACTTTTTAGGATGTTTGATTTTTTCCACGTTTTTTCTTAAAGTATTATTTGTTTTATAATTAAGCAAATTTTCAGATAAAGGGAGTTTTATAATCATTTTTGTCCCTTGACCTATTACGCTCTCCACATTAAAACTACCCTGGTGTTGTTCAATTATACGGGAACTAATACTTAAACCCAATCCTGCACTGGATTGCGATTCTTTAGTAGTATAAAACGGATTAAAAATTTTGTCAATATTTTCTTTTGCAATTCCACAACCGGTATCAGTAATTTCAATGTTTATTGTTGGTGATGAAAATAACAATTGCTGAGGGGAAAAGCAGGGTTTAAATGTCTTTATAATGATGGTTTTTTTGTTGGTTAATGCAACAGCCTGGATGCTATTTTCTATTATATTGATAAACACCTGTTCGATTTGGACAGGATTGATTTTTATCTCCGGGAGGTTAGATTCAAGTTGCCTGATAATTTTTATTTTGTTTTTAGAAATTTGGTGGTCAAAAAAATCCAATGAGTTTTCAATAAGTTTATTGATATTGAACAAATATTTATCCGGTAGTCCTTTCTGAGAAAAAATAGAAAATCCTTTTACGATTTTCGCTGCCCGTGTTACTTCTTTTTCGATAATATCTAAATCTTTAGGGGTATTCGTTTTATAAACACTTTTTGATAAGTGTGCGTTTATGTTTATTTTAGTTAATGATTTATTTAGCTCGTGAAACATTTCACTGGATAATTGCCCGATTATAGCAAGTTGTTCGTTTTGAGCAATCCATTCCTGTTGTTTTTTTATTTTTTTAATTGATTGGGCATTACTAATAGCAATAGCTGATTGATTGGCCAGGGTAGTCAGTAATTTTAAATCTTCCCGGTTGAATAAATCTCCTGATTGTTTGTTTCCCAGATTTAACAAACCAATTAATTTATTATTTATATAAAGGGGCACGCATACTTGGGATTGTATACAGAGCAGGTCTTGATGAAGCTGTTGTAATTCTTTGCTTTTTCTATGGGAAAGCATATTTCTTTCAACCTCTTCTTGCAGTAAGATGAAATTATGCTTGTTAAAATATTGAACTAATCTGTTTTGGTGGGTTAATTGAATTTCGTTAAGTCTATTATTTTTTTTCAAACCTTCAAGATATTTGAAAGCATAGGAGTTTTTCGATTGATCATAAAGGATTAAAGAGCAGGAAGATAGATGCATTGTCTTATAAATAGTGGTTACAATTAAAGGGATTAATTCTTCCAGTTCTAAAATTGTAAGCAAAGATGTCGTGAAATTTTTGAGGATAACCTGATAGTTGTATTTATTTTTGAAAAGGATAGTTTCTAATAAATTTTCCAATTTTTTTCGTACGGAGAAAAACCCCAAAAGAAATAAAATAACACCTACGAGAATTAAAATAAAAGGTTCATCTATTTTGTGGGTGTAGGTCATTTCCCTAATTACAAAAATACCCATTAAATAACTCAGTCCTACTAAAAAGAGCCAACAGGAATAAACAAGCCCTTTTTTAAAAACAATATTAATGTCTAATAATCTAAATTCAATAATAGCATAGGTTATTAATAAAGAATAAATGCAATTAGCGATATTGCCCATGGGATAAATACAAAAACCGTGTACAGACATAAAATTTGTGCTTCCGCCAATAATAGAGATGAAAGATCCCCAGAAAACATATTTTATTTGGTTGGATTTATAACCCTCTGCTTTTTTATAGGCATTATATAAAAGGTAAAGGGAGTAAAAAACATAAAAAGAAAAAATAATTATAAAAAACAAATCCCCTATACCTGCTTTGGGGTAATATCCCCAGTAATGTTTTAACAGCTCTTTATTTATTAAAGGAAAACCAAGAGTGGTTGGTATGAAGAACAATAAACTGAAAAGATAGCCTATTTGCAGGATTTTTTTATTAATTTTACTTTCGTTTTCGGTAAAGACTAAGACAAAGTGAAAAAAACAAGAATGAAGAAAAACCAATCCGGGTGTATGAATAAATTTAGTGAAAAAAAGAGCTTCCTGATGGGATGAACTGCTGTTTCTGAGCAGAGCCCCCGTATTCCAGATTCCTACACAAAGATTTAAAAGCGCAAAAATTTTATTGACTATACAGCGGTGGTTTTTAATTAAAATAAAAATAGCTAAAGAAAAATTTAATAAAGCCGCTACTAAAATAGGGAGAAGATAAATGTTCATACTGAATGTTCCTTTAGTTAAAATACCTTTTTATAGCTAACGCTGCGCACCTTCCGGCAAACCCGGAAGTATTTATTAAAGTAACTTCTACTTGAGCCGGACGCGCTGAATTAGGGACATAGTCCAGATCGCAGTCAGGATCAGGATTCTGATAATTTATTGTTGGGGGGATAAAATTTTTCTCCATTACCAATAAAGAGGTTATTGTTTGCATTGCTCCTGCTGCTCCCGGAGGATGTCCCAGCATTGACTTTATTGAACTTATCGGAATTTTATAAGCGTATTTTCCGAATACCCTTTTTATGGCCACTGTTTCCATTTTTCCGTTTATAGGGGTAGAACTTCCGTGGGCACAAAGATATCCGACTTGTTCGTTCTCTATTTGGCCTGCCTCCAGTGCTTCTTTCATTGCCCGGGCTGATTCTTCCCCTGTTGGTTCCAGCGAGGTCATATGATAAGCAGTGAAACTTGCTCCGTAGCCAACGATTTCCCCATATATTTTTGCTTTTCTTTCTAAAGCATGCTTAAGTTCTTCTAAAATAATTATTCCTGCCCCTTCTGCTAAAATAAAACCGTCCCGCTCTTTATCAAAAGGCCGGCTGGCTTTTTCCGGAGTATCGTTGCGATGCGACAAGGCACGCAGGGAACAAAAAGAATTAAAAGTTTCGGGTGTAAGTGGGGCTTCTGTGCCTCCTGCCAGTATAATGTCTTGTAGATTATCCCTTATTGTGCAATATCCCAGTCCAATAGCATCGGTAGCAGAGGTGCACCCGGTAGAAATAACATTACTCTGTCCCTTTAATTTAAATTCCAGAGAAATATATCCGGAACAGGCACTGGGAAACCAGGAAAGATATAAGTAGGGACTGATACTTTCCGGTCCCTTAGTTGCATAAAAATTAAATTGTGGTTCGGCAATATTTACTCCCCCAACACCTAATCCGACAAAAGTTCCTATTTTTTCCTTGTTTTCTTCTTCAAGCTTTAATTTAGAATCATTAATAGCTAATTTTGCTGATGCTATTGCAAATTGAAAAGCCCTGTCTATAAAAGGGATTTTTTCTTTGTCTATATAAACGGCAGGATTAAAATTATGTATTTCTCCTGCCATTTGGCTATAAAAATTATCGGCATTAAACCGGGTAACCCGTACGACACAATTTTTGCCGGAAACAAGTCCCTGCCAGAAAAAGTCTTTTCCGACACCATTGGGTGCTATTACCCCTAAACCGGTAACAACAACCCTTCTTTTTTTGTACAATTTATCCCCGATAATCGTTTAATAATAAACATGAATTTTTTCCCATAAAACAGCAAGAAGTCTGTAAAACAAAATTAATATCCTTTTTACAACTTTTTTTTGTTAGATGTTTGGAAAATTCCTTTGAATAAGGCAATTCACAATTGATTAAGGGGGGAACTATTTTATTTTTAATGGCCATTGCCGATGTTATGCCTTGTAATGCACCCTGTGCTCCCAAAGTGTTTCCCGTTATCGGAGAAATGGCGCTAATTAAAAAGCTATCATTTCTTTCTTTAAAAATATATTCTATAGAATTCATTTCCATTATATCATATTCCTTAATGCATAGCCCATGGGTATTTATATAATCAACATTTTCCGGTTCTATATTAGCTTCTTTAAACACATCGTTTATTGCTCTTTTCATTTCTGTCCCATTTGTATCCGTATGAAACGAATCATAAGCACTATTATTATTTTGATAACCTGCAATTTCACAATAAATATTTGCTTTACGCCGCAGGGCATGTTCGAGTTCTTCTAAAACAAGAATTCCCGCTCCCTCGGATAAAACAAATCCACCAGTATCTTGATTGAAAGGACGGCTTGCCTTTTGGGGGTTATCCGTTATTTTAGATAAAACACCCAATTTATCAAACGAACATAAAAAAGCAGAGATCAGTGGTGCTTCCGTTCCTCCGGCAAACATTACTTCATTTTTGCCTTCCTGAATTATACGATAAGCCATTCCCATAGCGTCGGTTCCGGAAGTGTTGCCATTGCATACGGTAAGGGTTTCTCCTTTTAAACCCAGACGAATAGAAAGTAATCCTCCGGTTCCACAGGGAAAGAAAGCAACTGATAAAAAGGGACTACCTCTTTTTGGCCCAAAATCCCTTAAAACATTTAATTCTTTATTGGCAAATTCCACTCCACCAACAGCATTACCGATTATGCTTCCGATTTCTTGCCGATTTTCTCCTTCAAGATCCAATCGGCTGTCTTCCAGAGCCATCAAAGCTGCAGCAATTGCATATCTGTTAGAGCGGTCGGTATGTCTTATCTCTTTTGTTTTAAAGTATGATAGAGCATCAAATCCCTGTATTTCTCCGGCAACCTGATTATTTTCTGTTTCATAACTAAAACGGGTTAATTTCTTTATTCCCGATTGGCCATCTAATAAACTTTTCCAGAATGCTTCTTTACCGATTCCGTTAGGAGCAATAACTCCTAATCCGGTTATTACTACCCGTTTCTTATTTGTTTGTTGATAAAATTGTTTAGTTTTGTTTTCCATATAGGTAAAAAGCAAATCGCCTGTATTTTTTTACGGTTCTGAGATTTTTTTTATTTAATTTCCGTTTTTTTCTATTTTATTTTTTAGTGCTATTAAGACATTTCCGGCTGTTTTTTCTATACGGGGACGGGCAACAAGTTTTTCCAGAAACCAACCTACCAGAGGAATGTGTAATTTAAATATATGAATAATGGTTACTTTTGTTCCGTTGGGAAGTTGTTCGAAAAACCATTTTACTCTCATTCCTTTTAATCTTCCTTCTATTTGTTCAAATTCTATTGATTTGTTGTAATCAAACCAGGCTTTGGATTTCCACCGCATAATGCGTTGATTAATTAAAGCTGCTCTTTCAATTATTATTTTTCCGTTTTCACGGCCTATAATTTTACTTTTTTTATATACGGGAATAAATTCCGGATATCTTTCTACCGCTTGGGCAAGTTTATAGATTTTTTCTAAATTAGCATTAATGATAATAGAATTTTCCAGTTTAGTCATTTTTATTCTCCTCTATTATTTTTTGGTAATGTCAAAAATATCTGCACATTTCTGTTCTGATTTCTGTCCATGTAACTACAGGCTTTATAGAGTAAGCCTGCGTATAATTAGCTCCTGTTGCACAAAGCCTATGTCAGGTCGGAGGACAGATTGTATCACAACCCCTTTTTTGGTAGTCGCAGGCTTTAGCCTGCGAAAAATCTCCAACGATAACGCAGGCTAAAGCCTGCGGCTACCTCCCCCTATTTACAGAAGATTTTCCCTTTATCTACAAACTTCTTTCTGTTTTTCTTTCATACCTTTTTTGACACTACCCTGCTTTTTAAAGAGTTCTATAACATAGACAACATTTCATAAAACTCTTATCTATTTTTTGATTTATGTATCTAATATTTTATAAAATCAAGATTTCACTTTTAGGGAAAGGTTCTCTATTACTTTTGATACAATTTGCCATTGATTAAGTGTATAAAAATGAAAATGTTTTACCCCCTGAGACAGAAGATCTTCACATTGTTTAGTAGTATAATCAATACTGACTTCCTGTATGCTTTCAGGTGAGTCCTCATATTTGGTCATTAATTTATCGAGTTCAACAGGAATAGTTGCTTTACACATCCCGGCTAACTGTTTAACCCTGGGGAAATTATTAAGCAACATAATACCCGGAATAATAGGAACATTAATCCCTGCTTTATCCGCTCTCCGGAGAAAATCATAAAAAAACCTGTTATCAAAAAACATTTGTGTAACAAGAAAATCCGCCCCCGCTGCTATTTTCTCCTTAGTATAAATCATATCTATACTCAAATCAGGCGCATCCGGGTGCCCCTCAGGATAAACCCCAGCCCCAATACAAAAAGAATTAAAATTATTCAAAAATGCAATTAAATCCTTAGCATAATTAAAACCATTTTTTACTTCCGGTAATTTACTTGTTTCATCCGTAGGATCACCCCGAATAGCCAAAATATTTTCTATTCCGATTCTTTTATAATATTCTACAATCTCGGTTATTTCCTTTTTATCACAGCCTATACCTGTTAAATGGGAAACCACGGTAAACGGATTATCCCGGTTAATCCGTTCTACGGCAGACATCGTTTTATCCTTAGTAGTGCCACCTGCACCGTAAGTTACGGAAACATAATCGGGATTAAAAACACTTAATTTTTTTATTGTTTCAAAAAGAATAGTTTCTCCGCGTTGTGTTTTTGGAGGAAAAAATTCGAAGGAAAGTGTCTTTCCCCTACGTTCAATAATATCTCTTATTTTCATAACCAAAGCTTTCTTAATTTAACTTTTATATAAAAACAACTACTCCACAGCAAGCTGTGGGGAACCTTTCGACTATATCCTTAGCCACTTTTAATGAATTACCTGTCCCTGAAAAATAAAAAATACTAGTCTTCACAAAAAATCTCCTTTTTATATTTGTAAAACAATTGAATTCTATCAAAATTATCTTGTTTTGTCAATAAATGTTAAGTTTTAAAAATAATGATTGAAAAATACAATCCATATATGTTATATTATTGATACTTCTAATTAAAAGTTTGGGGAAAAAGCTTATTCAGGTAATTTATCGTATCCTTAAAACATAAGGGATAAAATATTTATTCTTCATTCATTGCCTCATCTTTCAATCTCTTCTTCCCCTTTTAGTGTAAACAACTTTCCATCCGGCCAACGTTTTTTATTTATTGAAAACCCGCTGGGTTTGATTGACAAATTATGTTTTTGTGCTATATTTATAGTAAGAAAAAACGTAAATATATTATTGATTGAAAAAGGCAAATTTCGAGTAATCGAAAGACGCAAAGCCACGTGATCCATCACGCAAGGAGGGATAGCCGGGTTACCAAAAATATTAAAGGTAGTTCGGCTATTGTGCCTTTAAATAAAATTTATTTTTTGCTGTCAGGAGATAATCAAAAGTGAAAAAAACATTAACAACCTTTTTAGGAATAATAACCATATTGAGTATTAATATAAGGGTGATCAATGCCCAGCAAGGCGGACCGGATAGCTACGGCTATATGTGGACAGATAGCAAAGATCCTGCCCCAAAAACAACTTATGGCTGGGATGATGATATTTCCTCAACAGGATCCAATATCGGAACACACAATGATGATGGAGAATACGGACCATATCCCATTGGTTTCACTTTTACTTTCTATGGTCAGAATAAAACACAATTTTATATCGGAAATAACGGAGCAATACTATTTAATACCGATAATTTGCCGGCTACCAACTCAACAATACCTACTACATCCGCGCCTGATCCTATTATTGCCCCTTTTTGGGACGACTTAGACAGTGCCGGATCAATTTATTACGAAACAAAAGGAACATCCCCAAATAGATTTCTGATAATTCAATACGACAATATTAATCATAAAGATAGACAAAACCAATATATAACCTTTCAGATAATATTATTCGAAACAACCAATGCAATAAAATTTCAATATAAGGATGTAGATTTTAATAGTTCTTCTTTTGATGGTGGTGCTTCCGCAACTGTGGGAATAGAAGACAACGCCGGTGATATTGGCCTGCAATATTCTTTTAACACGGCCTCTCTTGAAGATAGTATGGCTATTCTTTTTGAACTTCCGGATAATAATCCTCCCGATGTCCCCACACTGGTAAATCCGGCAGACCTCTTTATTACCCGGGATAATACACCTACTTTAACCGCCCATTATTCCGACCCTGATTCAAATCCGGGCCAAATTAATTTTGAAATTGCTTCCGATTCAGGGTTTACTTCTATCCTCGCCAGTGGAAATTCAAGCCAGGTTGATAGCGGAACCAATGCCTCATGGACACCAGGCAGTAGTATCAGTGACGGAATAAGATATTGGCATGCACAAGCCGAAGATATTCACGGCTCTACCTCTACATGGAGCACTTACCGTACAATAACTATAGAGACTGTTCGACCTATTACTGCTTCGGTAACTACACCTGCTAACGGTGGAAATTATAATCAATATACTATGCCTGCCACCTTTCAGGGTAAAGCAGCTGATAACCTCGGAGGGGTTGGACTATACGAAAATAGCACTATCTTTTATCTAAGGAGAGAAAGTGACGGCAGGTATTGGAATGGAATTAATTGGGTAGATCTATTTTCATGGCTTTCCACTACCCATAACGCAACCACCGGTAATACAGAAGAGACCTGGAACGATGACATTACTTTACCTTCCTCCTGGACCGATGGGACATACTTTGTTAGAGCCAGAGCAACAGATAAAGCCAGTAATCGTTTTTCAGGACCTCAAATAAGTTTTTCTTTCAGCGCAGACTTACCGGAAATAACCAATCTTACCCTTGATCCAATAGATCCGTTCAATGGAGAGAGTGATGTAGAAATAACCATTGAATTCAGTAAAGAAATGGATACATCTATCAATCCTACAATAAAGTTTGGTGCAACCGACCCTTATGAAACTTATACTTTAAGCACAGCAGGCGTATGGAGCCAGGGTGTAGGATATGATATTTATACTACTACTATGACCGCAACTGAAATCACCACTGCCGGCAGCGGAAACTATCATTTTAACATCAGCCAGGCAGAAGATGAGTTCGGTTATATGATGAAGCCGGACACTAATTACACTTTTACTATCGATACGGATGAACCAGTAATAAACACTCTTACTTTGAATCCTCCCAGCCCTTTTAACAACAGTCAAAATGTTCAGATAACTATTGAATTCAATGAAGAAATGGATACATCGGTCAATCCGTTAATAAGGTTCGGACAAAATCCCCCTTATACTGATTATACTTTAAGCACACCAGGCTCGTGGAGCCAGGGAGCAGGATACGATATTTATACTACTACCTTGATTACAAGTGAGATTACTACCGCCGGCAGCGGAAATTATCATTTTAACATCAGTGAAGCAGAAGATGAAAACGGTAATACTATGCTGGTAAATACTGCTTACACTTTCATCATAGATTTAGATGACCCGGAAATAACCAATCTTACCTTGAATCCTCCCAGCCCTTTTAACGGAAGCCAGAATATCCAGGTAACTATTGAATTCAATGAAGAAATGGATACATCGGTCAATCCGTTAATAAGGTTCGGACAAAATCCCCCTTATACTGATTATACTTTAAGCACAGCGGGCTCGTGGAGCCAGGGAGCAGGATACGATATTTATACTACTACTATGACTACAACAGAAATCACCACCGCCGGCAGCGGAAATTATCATTTTAACATTAGCGAAGCAGAAGATGAAAGCGGTAATACTATGCTGGTAAATACTGCTTACACTTTCATCATAGATACGGTTAAACCGGTAATAATCAGTCTTACTTTAAACCCTCTCAGTCCTTTTAACGGAACCCAGAATATCCAGGTAACTATCCATTTCAGCAAAGAGATGAATATTTCAGTCAATCCGTTAATAAGGTTCGGACAAAATCTCCCCTATACTGATTATACTTTAAGCACAGCAGGCGTATGGAGCCAGGGAGCGGGACACGATATTTATACTACTACCTTGACGGCAGGTGAAATTATTACCGCCGGTAGTGGAAATTACCATTTTAATATCAGTCAGGCAGAAGATGACATAGGTAATGTTATGCAGGTAAATACCGGATACACTTTCATTATTGATGTAGATAAACCGGTAATAACCAGTCTTACTTTAAACCCTCCCAGTCCTTTTAACGGAACCCAGAATGTCCAGATAACTATCCTTTTCAACGAAGAAATGGATACATCAGTCAATCCCTTAATAAGGTTTGGTATAATTAACCCTTATACTGATTATACTTTAAGCACAGCGGGCTCGTGGAGCCAGGGAGCAGGATACGATATTTATACTATTACTATGACTACAACAGAAATCACCACCGCCGGCAGCGGAAATTATCATTTTAACATTAGCGAAGCAGAAGATGAAGTAAATAATATTATGGACCCAAATACTATTTATACTTTCATCATCGATGTAGATAAACCGGTAATAACCAGTCTTACTTTAAACCCTCCCAGCCCTTTCAACGGAAGTCAAAATATCCAGGTAACTATTGAATTCAACGAAGAAATGGATACATCGGTCAATCCCTTAATAAGGTTTGGTATAAGTAACCCCTATACTACTTATACTTTAAGCACAACAGGCGTATGGAGCCAGGGAGCGGGATACGATATTTATACTACTACCTTGACGGCAGGCGAAATTACTACCGCCGGTAATGGTACTTACCGTTTTAATATTAGTCAGGCAGAAGATGAAGCAAACAACATTATGAACACAAATACTAATTACTCTTTTGTAATAGATACGGATTTACCGTCAATAACCAGTCTTACCCTTGAACCGGCAAGTCCCTTTAACGGCCATCAGAATGTAAAAATAACCATCGAATTCAGCGAAGAAATGAATACCGGCGTTGACCCAACAGTAATGTTTGGACAGAGTAGTCCATATACCGATTATACTGTAAGCACAACGGGCTCGTGGAGCCAGGGAGCGGAATATGATATTTTCATTACTACGATGACTATAAATGAAATCAACATTGCCGGCAGCGGGGATTATCATTTCAATATTAGCGGAGCAAAAGACACAATAAATAAAACTATGTCCGTAGATACAAATCATTCTTTCAGGATAAATCTGGTTTATCCTATAAACTTTGCCGATGAATCACCAACTTCTTCCCAATGGCAAAACAGTTCTACAGTAACCTGCCGGATAACCGTGGTTGACCTTACTGATACCGCTATTGATACCGGCACCATAAAATACCGAATTGCAGATTCTATATCGGCATTTTCTACTCCCGGAACATGGCATGAAAACAATATTGAATGTATCGATACAACCGCTATCACTGCAAGATTTAGCGTTAGCATAACCGAATTGCAAGAAGGAGAAAATAATTATATCAAATGGAAATGTAGTAATATAGACGGTAGTGAAGGGATATCAAATCCGTACCAAATAAAAATAACCGCTAATCAATCTCCTCAGCTAAATATATTACAACCGGACGAAAATGCCTATACCGGAATTCATCCCTTAATCCAAGCTACTGTATCCGATGAAGGCAGGGGAATAGACCCTGATTCAATAAACATTGTTTTAAGTGAATATCACGGTAGTAATATAATAACAGTAACAGGTTCTCAACATCCTGAAATTTATAATCCAAACAAAGGATTGATTTCTTATCTCTATCAAAATAATGCTTTAACCAACGGAAAAAGATATACGGTAACTATTTCGGTAAGAGACCTGGGATATAACCAACCCGGAGAAACTCAAAAATCAGTTAATTTTGTGGTTAAAGAAAAAGCGATTGTTGATTTTGTACCTTATCCTTCTCCCTTTGATCCTTTGAAAATTCCACTTACTATCAGATATGTTTTATCCAAAAAGGCCGGAGTAACTATTAACATTTACGATGTAAGCGGGAAATTAATAAAAACAATAATTAAAAGCGAAGAACGGGAAGCAGGGGAACATACTGATGATAAATGGGTAGGAACTGATTATGCCAATCAACCTTTAGCCAATGGTATTTATTTTTGTGAAATTGTAGTCGAAAACGAAGATGGTGAACATAGAATGTATAAATCTTTAGCTCTTTTTGGGAAATAAATAAGAATTCGATGAAATAGTTTTTTTACTTTTTCCTGTAAACGGAGGAATAATCTGTGCTTAAGAAGGTAATTTTTATATTAGAAGGGATGTGTTTGTTTTTTTTATCATTAATATTCAATAATGGTTTACTCCATGC
>JAUVLC010000135.1 GCA_030595925.1 Clostridia bacterium
ATTTATGGATTGGATTTGTTTGGTGCTTGTTTAGGAGCATTTTTAATCAGTATTTTTATTTTACCTATTTTAGGAATTCCCGGAACTTGTTTTGTTGTAGCCTTATTAAATATAGGGAGTTTACTTTTTCTGATTTTTTAAGATAATTATAGTTTGACACTTCTTAAAAAAGCTAATCCTTGCGAAAGCAGGGATAATATTGTATAATTTTTAAGCATTAAATTTTTACTATAAAAATAGAGGAATAATTATGAAAAAAACAGAAGAAATATTAAAAAAAATCAGAAAAAATACAGTAGAAATTGTTCCTGAAGAGGAATTAATTAAAAAACTAAACAGGGGAAAACCGTTGAGGATAAAATTCGGAGCAGATCCTACTGCGCCGGATATTCATCTTGGGCATGTGGTAATCTTGCGCAAATTGAGGCAATTTCAGGAATTGGGCCATGAAATTTTGTTTATTATTGGGGATTTTACCGCCCAAATAGGTGACCCCTCGGGGAAGTCCGAAACCAGAAAACCGGTAACTAAAGAAAAGATAATAGAAAACACTAAAACTTATGCGGAGCAAATTTTTAAAATACTGGATAAAAATCGCACCAAATTAATTCTTAACAGTCAATGGTTTAACAACTGGAGTTTGGAAGATATGATAAAATTATCCGCACATTATACAGTAGCTCAAATGCTGGCACGGGCGGATTTTTCTAAACGCTATAAGCAAAATACCGATATTACCATATTAGAATTCATCTATCCATTACTCCAGGGCTTTGATTCGGTAGAATTAAAAGCGGATATAGAAATAGGGGGAACAGACCAGAAATTTAATCTTTTAGTCGGCAGGGAATTACAACGTGATTTTGGGCAGGAACCACAGGTAGTAATTACTTTGCCTCTTCTGGAAGGGACTGACGGGGTAAAAAAAATGAGTAAAAGCTTAAATAATTATATAGGAGTTACGGATTTCCCTCAGGATATGTTTGGTAAAATTATGTCTATTTCCGATGAGTTAATGTTGAAATATTATCAATTATTGACTGATTTTTCGCTGGAAGAGGTGAAAGAACAGCATCCCCGAAATGCCAAGAGGTCTCTGGCTAAACATATTGTCTCTTTATTTTATGATGAAAAATTATCTCGTCAGGCAGAAAAAGATTTTGAAAAAATTTTTGTCGGCAAAGAAATACCTGAAAATATAGAAGAAATTAAAATAAAAGAAAAAACGATATGGATTGTAAATTTGTTAGTAAAAGCGGATTTGGTTAAGACTAAAAATGAGGCTAAAAGATTGATTAGTCAGGGAGGAATAAAGATAAATCAGGAAAAAATAACAGATGAAAATCTTGATTTAATAATGGATAAAGAATATATACTCCAGGCAGGAAAACGCAATTTTAAGAAAATAGTTCCGTTATCATAGGTCATATAATGGCAAATAGCATTAATAATAGTCATAAGTAGTCAGACAATAGTCAAATATCGTTTGTGACTATTTATGTATGAGTCAGGGGTTAAAACGGGGAAAATAAAGGCAAAATATGTTTTTCATTAGACACATAATTTTACAGGTACGCAAAAACAAGCTAAAAACAGGAAATTCGCTTTGCTCAGACAATCCCATTTTTTTAACGCTAATTTTCGCTAAAATTTGCTATATCGTTCAAAACATATTTTACCTTAATTTTTTTTGTTTTGAAATTTGACTTTTGAATTTGGAAATTTAAATATAGGTTGTAATTAAATGTTTAAGTTACATTAATTACAGGGAGGATAATTTATGCGTGTAGGTATTGGTTATGATGTACATAAATTGGTCAAAGGGAGAAAGCTGATTCTTGGTGGAGTAGATATACCTTTCAATCTGGGTCTTGATGGACATTCGGATGCTGATGTTTTATTACATGCGATAAGTGATGCTTTATTAGGAGCCTGCGGGAAGGGGGATATAGGTAAATATTTTTCTCCTATGGATAATCAATGGAAAGATATTTCCAGTTTGCTTTTGTTAAAGGAAGTGTATCTGATTTTGCAGGATGCAGGATATGAAATTAATAATCTGGATGTTGTAATTGTATTGGAAGAGCCTAAAATTTCTTCTTATACAGAAAAGATGAAAATGAATATTGCTGATGTTCTCCAGATAAAAATAGAGGATATAAATATAAAATCTACTACTACAGAAGGAATAGGTTTTGTAGGAAAAAAAGAAGGTGCGGCAGCTTACGCTGTAGTAACTATAATAAAAAAACAAATATAATTTTTAAAAAAAAAGGTACAAAAAAATATGTCATTAATAATTTACAATACCTTAAAAGCGAAAAAGGAAAAATTTTATCCTCTAAATGATAACAAGGTAAATATGTATGTTTGCGGGGTAACCCCTTATGGCCCTGCACATTTGGGGCATGCACGTTGTTATGTAACGTTTGATACGGTTAGAAGATATTTGGAGTATAAAGGATACGAAGTAAAGTATATTCAGAACATAACGGATATAGATGATAAAATTATAAAACAATCTCAGCAAGAAAGTGTTCCGTGGAAAGATGTATCTGAAAAATATTGGCAGGATTATATCGTGGTGATGAATAAATTAAATATAAAAGATATGAATTGTTATTCTTCTGTGACAAGTCGTTATCCTCGGGCAACTGAGTATATCGAGGAAATGCAGAAAATTATTCAGGCATTAATTGAGAAAGGGTTTGCTTATGCAGTAGACGGCAGTGTATATTTTTCAGTAAGAAAATTTAACGGATACGGCCAACTTTCTCACCGTGATTTTGAAGGAATGCGTTCAGGGGTTAGAATAAAAATAGAAGAGGCAAAGAAAGATCCCCTTGATTTTGTGCTCTGGAAAAAAGCCAAAGAGGGAGAACCTTCCTGGCCTTCACCCTGGGGGGCAGGTCGTCCGGGTTGGCATATTGAATGTTCAACAATGAGTTTAGAAATCTTCTTAGGAGAAACTCTGGATATTCACGGTGGAGGGGCTGATTTGATTTTTCCTCACCATGAAAATGAAATTGCTCAATCGGAAGCTTTTACCGGAAAAAAATTTGTAAATTACTGGATGCATAATGGGTTTGTAACTATAAATAAAGAAAAAATGTCAAAATCATTGGGGAATGTTTTTAATTTAAAGGATATTTTTGAAAAATATCAAAATCTTTTTAAGTTTTATAATGAGTCACAAATAGGCCAAATAGTACGCCTCTTTCTGCTTTCTCAACAATATCGTAGTCCTGTTGATTTTTTCGATGATAAATTAGAGCAGGCAAAGAAAAACTGGGAAAAAATTTGTTTTGCACTGGAAAATATAGAGCTGGATGATTATAAAAATGCAATTGAGAGAGGACATGTTACCGAGAGTTTAAAACAAGATAAAGAAATAGATAAAATTATAAATGAATTTGAACAGGCTATGGATGATGATTTTAATACTGCCCGGGCTTTAGCTGTAGTGCATAAGTTTATAAATCTTATAAACGAAAGAATCGGTATTGAAGAGTATTTACCCTGGCTAAAATTAGCACGTGAAAAAATGATAGGTTTATTGGATAATATTTTAGGTTTAAAATATATTCCTTCGGGTTTTCAAAGACAATTAGATAGTGCGAAAATAATTATGGATGAAATAAATGACGAAAAGGTAGGAAAAAATAAGGATTGGCAAAAGGCATATCCGGATATGGAAAAAATAATTAAGTATAAAAGAGATAGAGAACAGGCAAGGAAAAATAAAGATTGGCCGGAGTCGGATAGAATACGTAGCGAATTAGAGAAAATTGGTTTTGTGGTGGAAGATACTCCTCAAGGGACTCGTTTAAGGAGAAAAGGATAAAGGAATGGAAGATATAATATATGGAAGAAATGCAGTTTGGGAGGTTATAAAAGGAGAATCGCGTCAGATAGAGGAAGTACAAATAGTAAAAGGAACAAGGGGAGATAGAATTAATCAAATTATAGGGATGGCAAAAAATAAAAATATATTTGTTCGGTATGTAAACAAATATAAATTAAATAAAATAACTAATAATCAAAATCATCAAGGTGTAATTGCTTGTGTTGGAAAAAAAAAACAGATTACTTTGCCGGAATTATTAAAGTCTTTAAAACAAAAAAAGCCTTTTTTATGTTTACTTGATCAAGTTTGTGATCCTCATAATGTGGGAGCAATTATTAGAAGTGCTTATCTTTGCGGGGTAAACGGGATAATTATTCCTGAAAGACAGTCCTGTGGGATAAATTCAACGGTGGTAAAGGTTTCTTCCGGGGCAACGGAATATATTCCCATAGTTGAGGTTGGTAATTTAGTAAATACAATAGAAAAATTAAAACAAAAAAATATTTGGATAGTCGGAGCTGATGTTTCAGGGGAAGTGTGTTATCAATCAGATTTAAATTGTGCTATAGCGTTGGTAATCGGAAGTGAAGGTAAAGGATTGAGAAGGTTGGTAAAAGAATCTTGTGATTTATTGGTTAAAATTCCTACAGTAGGAGAGATATCTTCTTTTAACGCTTCTTGTTCAGCGGCAATATTGATGTATGAAATAATGCGTCAAAAAAAAGAGTGATATAATAATATAAAAAAAATTAAAAAGTAAAATTTTTCATTTTTAAAAAAAAGACATTAAAAAGAAACTTGACAAGGATTAGTTTAATAAATATAATGCTATTTGTATGTTTTGATGATGGGTATCTTTTTTGTGCTTTTCCGGGTTTTAGGTTGTTTTTTAGTTTTTTGTCTGCCGATGTAGCTCAATGGTAGAGCAATTGATTTGTAATCAATAGGTTGGAGGTTCGATCCCTCTCATCGGCTTTTGGAAGAAATTATAATTTTTTGTTTATATATTTAAGGGCAGGTGCCGGAGTGGTTAATCGGACTGGGCTGTAAACCCAGTGGACGTAGTCCTACAGAGGTTCGAATCCTTTCCTGCCCATAGATTTAAGTGTTTTATTAATAGTAAATATTTAAATTTTAAATAGAAATAAAAAAGTGGATAAATTGAATAATGCGGGAGTAGCACAATGGTAGTGCTCTAGCCTTCCAAGCTAGCCACGTGGGTCCGATTCCCATCTCCCGCTTTGGATTTTTTGTTTTTTTGAGAAGATTTGCCCACGTAGCTCAGTTGGTAGAGCACACCCTTGGTAAGGGTGTGGTCAGCGGTTCGATTCCGCTCGTGGGCTTTTGGTTTACTTTGTAAAATTTAAAAAAATTTAATGTAAAAAAAGAAAGGAGTAATAAAAAATGGCAAAAGAGAAATTCGAGAGGACGAAACCACATGTAAACATAGGGACGATAGGGCATGTAGATCACGGAAAAACAACATTAACTGCGGCGATAACCCAATGTTTATCCAAGGTAGGTAATTCGGAGGCGAAAGGGGTTTGGGACATAGATAATGCCCCGGAAGAAAAAGAACGAGGAGTAACGATAAATGTAGCCCATGTAGAATATGAGACAGAGGGGAGGCATTATGCGCATATAGATTGTCCCGGGCATGCGGATTATATAAAAAACATGATAACGGGTTCGGCGCAGATGGATGGGGCGATATTGGTAGTAAGTGCGACGGATGGTCCGATGCCGCAGACGCGGGAGCATATATTATTGGCACGGCAGGTAGGGGTGCCGTATATAGTAGTATTTTTGAATAAGACGGATCAGGTAGATGATGCTGAGTTATTGGACCTGGTGGAATTGGAAGTAAGGGAGTTATTAAGCAAGTATGAATTTCCCGGGGATAAAGTGCCGGTAGTAAAAGGGTCGGCATTAGAGGCCTTGAATTGTGGATGCGGGAAGAAGGAATGTGAAAAATGCGGAAATATAATAAAGTTATTGGAAGAGACCGACAAATATATTCCGGTACCGAAGCGTGAGGTGGAAAAGTCGTTTTTAATGAGTGTGGAGGATGTATTTTCGATAACGGGAAGAGGGACAGTGGCTACAGGGCGGATAGAACGGGGAAAGATAAAAGTAGGGGAAGCGGTAGAGATAGTAGGGATAC
>JAUVLC010000082.1 GCA_030595925.1 Clostridia bacterium
ACAACTAAAAACTTATACGCAGGCTAAAGCCTGCGGCTACCCCCCTCCTCTTAATCTCCTCCCACAAGGGGAGGAGAAACAAAAAAACAGCAGAGCACACTCTACAACTACAAACCAAAAAATCAAATTCAAAACAAAAAAATGAAGGTAAAATGTGTTTCGAACGATATAGCAAATTTTTCGCGTAGGGGTGGGCTTGCCCACCCTTTAATTAGCGTTTGCAAACCGCTTTTTTTTAAACCTCTATTTAATCAATTTAATCTTCAAACTCTTATATCTGCTGTCTTTATTCCGTTGTCTATGGACTATCGACTGTGGACTATGGACTATTTTTTTTTGCGTGCCCGAAGGGTAAAATTATGCGTCTAGAGAAAAACATATTTTGCCTTTATTTTCCTTGTTCGGGTAAACACAGGGGCTCACCCCTACAATAATATCTCCATGTTTAACTGTTTTATCAAATCCCCCTAACCCCCTTTTTCAAAGGGGGAAAATTGTCTTTTTCTTTTATTTTTTGTCCTTTAATCAATATAACCAATTAAACCGTCTTTTTAAACTGTCTTTTCCGACTGTCTTATTTTTTCAGTCCCAATTCCGCTGTCGGCCTTCTTATATACAATGGAAGAATTTTACTATATTTTTTACCCTTCCCTTTTTGTAATTCTCCCTTACCTAACCAGGCAACATTAGACGCAGATGGAAACAGATTCCTAAATGAAGCAAAAACAGCTCTCTCTTTTAACACTGTTTCAATTATTTTCCGATGCAGAGGAACCCCATCTCCTACAAATAAAATCTTTTCCTGATGCAAACGACTAAATTCATCTAAATCCCTCAATAAGTCCTCTATTTTTATTAATCGATAATCTGCAATTTTCTCTTCAACGCTTGTCCTATATAATGCGGTATAAACTTCCCCCCTTAAAGCATCTATGACTGAGCATACAATAAAATTACAGGGGAAAGTACTGAAAGCCAAAACATCCAGACTGGAAACACCTACTACAGGTATTTCTAAAGCCTGCGCTAATGCCCTAACCGCAGAAATTCCTACTCTAATACCGGTAAAAGAACCTGGACCCGTTGATACACTAACACCATTCAAATCCTTAATATTAATTTTTAAATCCATTAAAATTTTATTTAGTCCCGAAAACAATTTCTCCGAATGTTTTCCTTTTATATTTAAAATATATTCTCCCACTAAACTTTCATCTTCCAAAACAGCAACACTACAAATCTTAGATGTGGTTTCTATTCCTAAAATGTTCACCTATCACTATTCCTTTTATTTATAAATTATGGGGATAAAATATCATCCACACAAATTTTATTTTTCCCCTCTCTCTTCGCGCGATATAAAGAATCATCTGCTCTCTTAATTAGCTCATCCATAGACAATTTATGTTGAAAACTGGCTATCCCACCGCTTATACTGATTTCCTTAAAAGAAACTTCTTCCAAAAAACTTTCCTTTACCGCTCTTCGTATTTTCTCCGCCACTTCTTTGGCTTCGGCCATATTTGTCTCCGGCAAGACAATTACAAACTCTTCCCCTCCATAACGACTTATTATATCAACCTTACGACTATTATTTCTTAATATTTGGGCTACCTTTTTAAGTACGACATCCCCTTTGAGATGTCCGTGTGTATCATTATATTTCTTAAAATTATCAATATCCAACATAATTAAACATAAAAACCTTTTGTATCTTTCTGCCCGGTTAATTTCCATTTTCAAGCGTTCTTCAAAATACCGCCGATTAAAAAGCCCGGTTAAAGAATCAGTTATTGATAAAAATTTAATTTCTTTATACAATCTTGCATTTTCAATAGATACAACAGCTTGATTAACAATTATAGAAAGCAATCTTAAATCCTCCATGGTAAAAACAGTGTCTTTTGGGTTATTTTTATCGGTAAGATTAATTACCCCTATTATTTCCTTTTCTTTTTTTAAGGGCATACTTAAAAAAGATTTACTTTTATACTGATCAGATTCTCCCTTATACCCAACTATATGTCTATCGGCTTGTTTATCAATATCCAATACCAATAAAGGCTCTCCTGTTTTTGCCACCCAACCTACAATTCTATCTCCTATTTTCACCCGGGTATTTTTAATAACTCTATCCCTTAATCCTTTAGCAGCAACAATTTTTAATACTTCCCCTTCCTTATCCATCAACATCAAAGAACCCCGTTGCGATTCTATAATCTCTGTCGCCTTCACGATAATAAAATCAACCAATTCTTCTAAATTTAAAATAGAACTCATCTTTTCGCCAACTTCTAAAATGGATTCCAGCTTGTTTTTTTCTTTCTGCAAATATTGCAATAATTCTTTATTTCTTAAAGTTAATCTCCGTCGTTCCAATCCTTTCTTGATAATTAATTTTACCCGTTCCGGATCAAAAGGTTTTGTAATATAATCATAAACCTCCTCTTCCAAAGCTTTAATCGCTGTTTCTATATTAGCATAGGCAGTCATTACGATAACACACACATCAGGATCATTTTTTTTCGCTTCTTTTAATATTTCTAAACCGCTTTTATCAGGCAATTTTAAATCAGTAAGAATTAAATCAGGCGAAATTTCTTTTATTTTAATAATCGCCTGAGCAGCATTTTGAGAAAGATATACCTTATATTTTTCTTTCTCTAATACATCTTTAATCGTCTCACCTATAAGAACCTCATCATCCACGATTAAAACATTAACCTCTTCTGTTTTATTCTTACTTGTCATTTTAAGACTTTCCTATTTAATACTTTTTATTTTATTCCTTAAACAAACTTATTTTTTCAAATTCATTCAAGCGTTTCTTAAAGCTTTCTCCATATAATAACAATTTTATTTTTCTTAAATTGCCTTTTCCTGAAAAATATATTTCCAATCTTTCTTCCGGCCAAATATCTACAATTTTATCAGCCCATTCAATAAGCGTAACCCCATCACCATAAAAATATTCCCGATAACCTAACTCTTCAATTTTTGGGATTGAATCTATTCTGTACAAATCAAAATGATAAACAGAATATTTCCCTTCATATTCATTAATCAGTTTAAAAGTAGGACTATTAACATAACCACTCACTTCCAAACCTTTGGCTACCCCCTGAACAAAAGTGGTTTTTCCCGATCCCAAATCACCTACCAAACAAATTACATCCCCGCCTTTCAAAATAGAACCTAAATATTTTCCTATTTTTTTAGTTTGAAAAGCTTTTCGGGTTTGTAGACAAAACTCCCTTTTAAAAATCCGTATTATGGGTAAAGTGTTCATATCCTTTTGCTCTGAATTTCAGTTCCTTCCCCTTTTTATCCAGAAATTTTATCCCCTCTTTTTTATTTACAATCTCACCTATAACCGTTACTTCGGAAATATGTTTTTTTATTTTATTTATTTTTTCCGGAGAAGCAGTAAAAACTAATTCATAATCTTCTCCTCCGAATAAAGCAAAATCCAACGGTGTTTTTTTTAAAAACATACTTACTTTTATTAATTCCCGGGACATAGGAATAGAATCTATATATATTTTTGCCCCCACTTTACTCTCGAGACTAATAAATCTTATTGATGAATCTAACCCATCACTACAATCAATCATTGACGTAGCATATTTTCCCCGGGCAATAATTCTTCCTTCTTTTATTCTCGGTTCCGGAAGTAAAAATTTACGCAAAAGATATTTTTCTGAACGATTATGGGGGAGAGCAAATTCATTTTCCTTCAATAACTTCAAGCCACCACCGGCATTTCCAAGTGTTCCAGTCACTAAAATCTTATCACCCAAAGAAGCACCTGCCCTGGACACAAACTCTTTTTTTATTATTTCACCCAATAAAGTTATTGAAATTACAAAAAAAGATGGTGAAGACACAGTATCTCCACCGATAATCTTTACTCTATATTTTCCGGCTAAACTTTCTATTCCTTTATATAAGTCCTCTATTTCCCTTACAGCAGTATCACCCGGAAAACCTAATGACACCAAAGCATATCTGGGTATCCCTCCCATAGCAGCAATATCACTTAAATTACAAGCCAGTGCCTTCCAGCCAATTTGTTTCGGTGAAGCTGTCTTTTTACTAAAATGTACTCCCTCTATTAACATATCCGTAGTGGCCAAAAGATCCCTGTTAAAATCTTTGGCCACTATAGCTGAATCATCACCAATACCTAAAATTAAATCTTTCTTATTATAATTTCGATGCTTTCTACTCTCTATTTCTTTTTTTATCTTTTCAATTAAATTTAACTCACCTAAAGAAGAAACTTTCATTAATTTATATCCAATTTCTATTCTTTTGTCTCTTCTTTTTCTTTTTCCGAAGCAGTATCTGCTGTCTCTTCACTTTTATTATCTGCCTCTTCTTTCTTTGCGGCTCTTTCATCTTTTACACTACTTATTCCTGCAGCAACGGCAATCAAACCACCTAATGCAGCCATAACGGGAAGAGAACCTTTTATTACTACCAATAAATCCGTCAACCAAACTGCTATCCCCAATAAACCCAGTCCGATAAAAACCAATCCTCCGATAATTGATAACATCTCTTTTTTCCTCCTTTCCTTTTTTTATTTTTTTAGGCTTCTATAAAATTGCTCATTTGATATCATTGAAATAGACCCTTAAACAATGATCACAATAAACAAAATTATTTTTCTCAAAAATATATTTTTTTAAAGTTATAAATTTTCTGCTTTATGATACCATTTAACCAAAAAAAAATCAATATTTTTTCTATTTTTTTTACTTTTACTTGATTTTTTTATTTTCTTTCTTGTTATTAACTCCTTTAGCTATAGCCTTCACTACATCCGCTTTTCCCACAATTCCTACTATTATATCCTGATTCATTACCGGAAAAAGATGTATTTGCTTTTCAGTCATTAAAGTAGCAATTTCGCTAATTGAAGAGTCTTCCCTGACGGTAACTACCTCTTTAGTCATTATTTCCAGCACACTTTGGGCCATTACTTTTTTTAATTCGTCATCAAAATGCTTAAAGTTCTCCAGATATATCAATCCCCCTAAAATATTTATCACCGTAGGAAAATGTATCTTTTTATCCTGAAAAATCAAGTCATCTTCTGTAACTATTCCTATTAATTTACCCTCTTTGTTTATCACAGGAGCCCCGCTTATCCCATGTTTCAACAAAAAAGAAGCTACTTCCGGAATACTCATTTCAGGAGGAACCGCCAAAACTTTTTTAGTCATTATATCTTTAGCTTGCATAAATTTTCTCCTTCTTTCTTTAATTTTTTTTATTCATTATAACTTCGGGTATTTTACCAAGCAAATCACTTGCTATCAAACTCACCTCTCCTTTTTCCCTCGATGCAAAGTCCCCTGCTAATCCATGTAAATATACCCCTGCTCCTGCCGCCGCCATCAAAAGTTCCTGTACAGAAAAAGAGTTCTCTTGATTTATTTTTTCCATCATCTGTGCAACTAAACCTGAAATTATTCCGGTAAGTACGTCCCCCATCCCTGCCGAAGCCATTCCAGGATTACCCGTAGAATTCAAATAAAGCATCTCCCCATCAGTAATAATTGTCTGATGCCCTTTAAGTAAACAAATTAAATTATATTTTGCCGCAAATTCCTTGGCCCACTTAATTCTTTCTTTTTGAATATCTAAAGTGTTTTTACCGAGCAACCTGGCTAATTCTCCCGGATGAGGTGTAATTATTAACTTTGCCCTCGTTTCTTTTAGTATTTCCTTTTTTTCTGCCAATAAGTTTAAAGCATCTGCATCCAAAACACAGGGAATTTGAATATTTAAAAGTATCTTTTCCACTAACTTACCCATATCTCTATCCATAGACAAACCGGGCCCCATAGCTAACAAGGAAATATTTCGTTTTTCTATAAAATCCATAATTTTTTTAAAGCTTTTTAAAGGCAAAATTTTCCGATTCATTGCCGGCAAAGGAAACGTCATCACTTCTGTTAATTTAACTTCCATTATGTGATTCAGGTCTTCTGCAATAGCCAGAGTAACCAACCCTGCTCCACTTCTAATTGCTCCCTGACAGGTTAACGCTGCCGCTCCGGTCATTCCGATAGAACCAGCCAAAACCAAAACATGCCCGAAATTATTTTTGTATACATCTTTTTTATCTCTTCTCGGTACAACCCCCTCTATTTCATGCCAATCCAATAATCTTTCCCGAACCTTTACTTTTTCTATTACTGAAGAAGGAATACCTATATCTACAACCCTTACTTCTCCTGTAAAATTTCTCCCCGGAAACAAAAATAAACCAATTTTAGGCAAACCAAAAGTAATTGTCAAATCGGCAGATATACAAAAATTAGCAACTTTACCCGTAGTTCCATTTATCCCCGAAGAAATATCACAGGCAGCAATAAATTTTTTAGAACTATTTACCTGTTTAAACAATTCCATCATTGAAACAGGTAATTCAGATTTTAATCCCGTACCGAATATAGAATCAACAATCAAATCTACTTTTTCAATTTCTTCCCTAAACCCATCCTGTATTTTTTCGTTATATTCTATAAAATCTACTCCCAGATTATTTGCTTTATCAAAATTTGTCTTTGCATTCTCGGATAATGCATTCACTCCGGCCAGCAAAACCACTTTTACTTTACTTCCTGCTTCAAACAATTTACGGGCTATAACTAATCCATCTCCTCCGTTATTACCTTTACCTACTAAAATTAAAACCTTTTTTTTATTTAAATTTGTAAATTTATCTTTTAAAATTTTTACAAAACCCTCTCCTGCCCTTTCCATCAAAGTCAATCCCAAAGTACCTTGTCCAATGCACTCTTCATCAATTTTTTTCATCTGCTCACTGGAAACAATTTTCATTATCTTTTTGAAACCTTCCTTTTTCTCTGCTTTTTTAAATAATCCTTCTGTGCTTTTTTATCTCTTAAATGATTTATATTTTATTAATAATAATAAAACTTAAAAATATCCGCGATTTATTTATCCACGACCCAAATAGCCTGAGCCACAGCATAATTATGTGTATGAGAAAGTGAAATCAACATACGACCCTCCCGTTTTTCCTTTAACACCACTTCCGGTTTTCCACTTTTTTTATTTTTTATACCAATATCTTTAAAATTCATTTTCGAATTTTCCAATGCTTTCAAAACCGCTTCCTTAGCAGCAAAGCGTACCGCAAAATGTTCCCATTTATTTTTCTTCCCCTGACAATAGGCAATTTCCTCCGAGGTGAAAATCTTGGTTATAAACCGTCCATTTTTATTTATTATTTTTTTTATTCGCTCAATTTCCACAACATCTATACCACAACCTTTTATTTCCATGCTTTTCCCCTGACAATTCTCCGAAGAACAACAAGTTTTATATGAATTTTATTCCACCGTTACACTCTTAGCTAAATTTCTGGGCTGGTCCACATCACAGCCCCGTTTAACAGCAATATAGTAAGCTAAAAACTGAAGTGGTATAACATTAAGAACAGGGGTTAAAATTTCCATGGTTTTAGGTAAATAAAAAACATCTTCCACTTCCTTATGTATTTTACGATCTCCTTTGCTGGCCAGGACAATCACTATTCCATCCCGGGCTTTTACTTCTTTAATATTACTCAAAATCTTATCATAAACCTTACCCTGATTAGCAATAACCAATACCGGCATATTTTCATCAATAAGAGCAATAGGCCCGTGTTTCATTTCCCCTGCCGCATATCCCTCAGCATGAATATAGGCAATTTCTTTCAATTTCAAAGCCCCTTCTAAAGCTATGGGATAATTCACATTTCTACCTAAATATAAAAAATCACTTTTTTTGAAAAATCTTTGAGCGTAATCATGAATAATATCCTGCATTTTAATCGTTTCTTCAATTTTCAAGGGTAACTCAAAAAGAGCAGAGATAATTTCTTTAGCTTTTATCGGAGAAAAACTTTCCTTGATTTTAGCTAAATAAAGACTGAGTAAATACAAAATAATAAGCTGTCCCATAAATGCCTTGGTAGAAGCTACCCCTATTTCCGGGCCACAACGGGTATAAAGAACACAATCACATTCCCGTGTTATTGACGAATCAATTACATTACATATAGCAAGAGTCTTTACTCCCTTTTTCTTTGCCTCCCGTAAAGCAGCCAGGGTATCCGCTGTTTCTCCTGATTGAGTAACAACTATTACTAAATCATTTTTCTTTACCAACGGACTCCTATATCTAAACTCCGAGGCAATATCGACTTCACATGGTATTTTTACTAAATCTTCCAATACATATTTTCCAATTAAACCGGAATGATAAGATGTCCCACAAGCAACAATAAAAATTTTGCCTATTTCATCTATCTCTTTTTTACCCCAACTAATTTCTTCCTCTAAAAATACCCCACCCTTCTCTAAACAAATCCTACCTCGCAAAGTATCTCGAACTACCTCCGTCTGTTCACAAATCTCTTTCAACATAAAATGTTTATACCCGCTTTTTTCTGCCATTAGCACATTCCACTTAATTATTCGGGAAGATTTGTGAATTTTTTTAGCGTAAGAATTAAAAAATTTAACCCCTTTAAAATCCAGAATTGCTGTTTCCCCGTCTTCCAAAGAAATAACTTCCTTAGTATAAGCTAAAATTGCAGAAACATCCGAAGCTATAAAATATTCTTTTTCCCCCATTCCCACAATTAATGGACTACCATGTCTAGCCGCAACAATCTTTCCCGGGTCAATGGTACTAATTACCCCCAGAGCATAAGATCCTTTTAAATCTTTTAAGGCACGCTGTGTTGCTTTGAAAAGATTACCCTTAAAATATTTCTCTATTAAATGAGCAATAACTTCCGTATCCGTATCCGATTGAAATTTATGACCTTCTTTTATTAATTTCTTTCTTAATGTTAAATAATTTTCAATAATTCCATTATGCACCACAACAAAATTTCCTTTACAATCTGTATGGGGATGAGCATTTTCCCGGGTAGGTTTTCCATGCGTAGCCCAACGGGTATGTCCTAACCCTATTTTCCCCCGGATAAGAAATTTTTGTAATTCCTGTTCCAGATTCATTAACTTGCCTGCACAACGGTGTAAAATCAATTTGTTCCGGTTTAATACTGTAATTCCCGCTGAATCATATCCCCTATACTCTAATTTTCTTAAACCATCCATCAAAACAGGCACAACTTCCTTCGTACCTACATAACCAATAATTCCACACATAATAACAACCCCTTAAAAAAACAAACAAAGATAAAAAAGTCCATAGTCCACAGTCAATAGTCCATAGATAAAGACAACAACAAATACTAAATCCGAAATACGAAATCCTAAACAAACTCAAAATTCAAAATTCAAAATTCAAAACAAAGACAAAAGATAGTCCATAGTCCACAGTCGATAGTCCATAGATAACAGACAACAACAAATACTAAATCCGAAATACGAAATCCTAAACAAACTCAAAATTCAAAATTCAAAATTCAAAATTCAAAATTCAAAATTCAAAATTCAAAATTCAAAATTCAAAACAAAGACAAAAGATAGTCCATAGTCAATAGACAGAAACTACAGTTATAAGTTATTAATTAAAAAAATAAAAGACAAACAAAAACCCATAGACCATAGACAAAAACAAAAAATAAATTCAAAAGAAAGCCTGATAAATCAGGCAACTACAAACAAAAAAAATGAAGGTGAAATGTGTTTTGAACGACTTAGCAAATTTTTCGCGTAGGGGTGGGCTTGCCCACCCTTTAATTAGCGTTTGCAAACCGCTTTTTTAAACCTCTATTTAATCAATTTAAACTTCAAACTCATATATCTGTTGACTTTATTCCGTTGTCTATGGACTATCGACTCTGGACTATGGACTTTTTTTTTTTGCGTGCCCGCAGGGTAAAATTATGCGTCTAGAGAGAAACATGTTTTACCTTTATTTTCCTCGTTCGGGTGAACACAGGGGTTCACCCCTACAATAACATCTCAATGTTTAACTGTTTTTTCAAAATCCCCCTAACCCCCTTTTCCAAAGGGGGAAAACTGCCTTTTTTTTTGTCTTTTATTTCTTTTAACTTTGTGCTTCTGTGCCTTGATGCCTTTGTGCCTGTCTTTTTCTTTTAACCAATTTAAACTTCAAACTCTTATATCTGTTGTCTTTATTCCGTTGTCTATGGACTATCGACTGTGGACTATGGACTTTTTTTTTATCCTATCTCTTTGCGGCACTGGATAATCCGGCTAATCCCAAAAGATAAGCCAAATCCTCATCATCAAAGGTTAAATTAACCGTTGTATTAATTGTTTTTTGTTCCAGAATATCCTCCCCGTTTATTCCCAAATACCACCAGTCGGTTATTTTAATCTTCCCCCCGACATTTATCCATGCTTTGGTTTCTTGATCACGCTCTCTTGTAAAATCAAAGGCTTCCGTATTTAAAAGAATATTATCTCCACCAAACGGATAATAATTTATCCCAAATCCACCGGTAGAACGAATCATTCCTCCGTAAAAAGTAAACCGCCCAATTCTTTTACCTATTTGAGCAGAAAAGGAATTTATTTTTTGGTCACCTTCATCATAATCAGAATCTTTTTTTTCGGTAAGATTATTCACTGAAAAGTAGTAAAATTTGGAAGGATTAGGTTCTATTCTAATTCCCAGATTATTACGAAACATTTCTTCATCTATATTATAATGTAAACGATAATCCCAAACAGTTTTAAATCCACTTACCCGTTTTAGTACCCTCTTCGCTTCCCGGGAAGCATTACTAATATTCTTCAAAGTTTTTTCTAACTCTTCTGCCATTTCCTCATCTGTAATCAACCTTCCTATTACCCCTTCCCCTCCTTCAACTTTTTTAGTTATTGAAGCAAAAGAATCTAAAATATCTTCTATTTTTCCGGCGACACGATCAAACTTCTCTATACTATCCTTCACCGTTTGTCCTTTTTCATTAGTAATTCCCTTTAAATCAGCACTAAATTCTTCAATATTTTTACTAAGGTTACGAAAACTGATTATTGTT
>JAUVLC010000057.1 GCA_030595925.1 Clostridia bacterium
AGCGAATGATGCGATTGATACAGTAAAAATATTAGATGCTAATGTTACCACAGCTAAAATAGCCGACGCGAATATTACTACAGCGAAGATAGCGGATTCAGGTATAACCACTGTTAAAATATTAGACGCTAATGTTACCACAGCAAAGATTGCGGATGCCAATGTAACCACGGCAAAAATATTAGATGCTAATGTTACGACAGCTAAAATTGCTGATGCCAATGTAACGACAGTAAAAGTTGCAAACGATGCAATATCTGAACCCAAATTAGATGTAATGGATGTTCCGGCAGACGGAGAAGTTCTTGCCTGGAACAATGCCAACAGCAGATTCGAATGGGTAGTTCAAAGTAGTACTACGGACGAATTAGTCAAAGCAGGAGCAGCCGGCACACCGAGATATTTAGATGCCGGGGACTTTACCGATAACGGAACCAGCCTGGAAATAGCTAATGATGCGATTGATACAGTAAAAATATTAGACGCTAATGTGACTACAGCTAAGATTGCTGATTCAAGTATAACCACTGTTAAAATCGCTGACGCTAATGTAACTACCGCAAAAATATTGGACGCTAATGTTACAACTGCGAAGATAGCTGATTCAGGGGTAACCACTGCTAAAATTGCGGACTCGAATGTTACTACCGCAAAGATATTAGATGCTAATGTTACCACGGCAAAGATAGCGGATGCAAATATTACCACAGTAAAAATCGCTGATGCCAATATAACGACAGTAAAAGTTGCAAACGATGCAATATCCGAACCCAAATTAGATGTAATGGATGTTCCGGCAGACGGAGAAGTTCTTGCCTGGAACAATGCCAACAGCAGATTCGAATGGGTAGTTCAAACTAGTGCTACTGACGAATTAGTTAAAGCAGGAGCTGCCGGAACACCGAGGTATTTGGATGCCGGAGATTTCACTGATAACGGAACCAGCCTGGAAATAGCTAATGATGCGATTGATACAGTAAAAATATTAGACGCTAATGTGACTACAGCTAAGATTGCTGATTCAAGTATAACTACTGTTAAAATCGCTGATGCTAATGTAACTACCGCAAAAATATTGGATGCAAATGTAACCACGGCGAAAATATTAGATGCTAATGTTACGACAGCTAAAATCGCCGATTCAAATGTAACCACTGTCAAAATTGCAGACGCCAATATTACTACAGCAAAAATATTAGACGCTAATGTTACCACAGCAAAGATAGCGGATGCTAATGTGACGACAGCTAAAATCGCTGACGCCAATATTACTACTGCAAAAATATTAGATGCAAATATTACCACAGTAAAAATAGCTGACGCCAATATAACGACAGCCAAAGTTGCAAACGATGCAGTTACCGAACCCAAGTTAGATGTAATGGATGTTCCTGCAGACGGAGAAGTTCTTGCCTGGAATAATGCCAATAGCAGATTTGAATGGGTAGATCAATCACTAGCAAACAATACTTTAGATCAAGCCTATGACCAAGGAGGTGCTGGTGCCGGGCGTGCAATTACAGTCGATAGCGGGCCGGTTCAACTAAATGCGTCGGGTACACAATCCCGTTTGCAAATGGTACAACGTAGTGTTCCTTCAAGTCCAGCTGATGGAGATATAGAAATATTCGATACCAATTTAGGCCCGTTACAGTTTTATTATGATAGTGCTCGCAGTAAATGGTTATCGTGTATGGTTTTAACTGATGGTGGAGGCAGGAATAATAATCTATCAGCGGGAAATTATTTGAGAATGTACGATGGATTAATGCCCAGTGCAAATGTGGGGCATCAAGTTCCCGATGATGTTTGTATAGTAGCAGTAGCTTTATCCTGTGGAGTTTCGTCAACCTGTACTGTTCTGGTCAGGGCAAACGGTACCAATTTAGCCGGGACAGCGATTAGTCTTACGGCACAAACTAGTAATAAAATTAATGACCTTAATATAAATGCCAATGATTCTGATATTCTTGCAGCTTATGTTTCTGCTGGAACAGCAAGAAGTCCGCAAACACAGTATTGGTACAGACTTAGAAAATAAAATATGAAGTGTTATTTTGTACATCAAGTAGGGGGATTATGAATTGAAAAATAAAAACCGGAGAGTTAAAAAAATTAAAGTTAGCAATTAAGTAGAGGGATGGTTTTAGTTATGCGTAAAATCATGTTTATATTGATATTAATCATGGTGACAATAACAACTGTGTTATCTTTTGTTTTTGCTGATTTAACTATTGAAGCAGGAGAGACTTTTACTTTATCTACTGATGAAACTATGATTATAGATGGTAATTTGATCATTGAGGCAACAGGTATATTGGATGCTTCTGCTTCCGGTGCAAATATAATTATTAGTGGAGATTGGTTAAATTCAGGAACATTTATTTCAGGAAACAATACAGTTACTTTTACTGATAATACATTGGTTTCTAATATTACAGGTAATACAAATTTCTATAATTTTTCCTGCACTACTGCTAATAAACAATTTGCTTTTCAGGCAGGTTCTATCCAGACGGTTAGTAATATTTTAACCCTTAATGGGCAGGCGACAGGGACAGAAATAATGTTGCGTTCTTTAATCTTGGGTACCCGTTGGACATTTGATGTCCCGGGTAATGATCAAAACATTGAATGTGTAGATGTTCAGGATTCAGAGTCTGCCGGTAATAACATATATGCTGGTAATTCTATTAATTCAGGAAATAATGATGATAGCCAAGGTTCGCCCCATTGGGTATTTACTGCACCTATTTCTATTACTTCCCCTGGTGATGGCTATACCATAGGGCAAATCCCCACTATTATAGGATGTACTCTAAATCCCAATACTTCTTTTACTATTCAGGGGATTTCAGGCGGTGCAACAATAGTTGTAACACAAGGTATTTCAGACGATAATGGTAATTTTAGGGTTGTAGTTGCTTCAACAACTTCTTTGGATTTAGGGGCTAATATTTTAACTCCATATATAGGTGTTACTACTGGATTACCCGTTAATGTTACGGTTGTTAGCAATCCCACAACGCAACAGGTTTGTACAATTAATGTTCCTACTCTTGATCCCCCTTCACCAAATACAAGAGTAAAATCGAATCCTTTTATTGTGAGTGGTTTTGGCCCTCCGGGGGCAGAAATAAGGATTGAAGCATTAGATAGTGATGGCAATTTAGTTTTAGATTGTGGTAGTGCTAATTCTGATTCAATTACAGGGGAATATACTATAAATTGTGATGCAGTATTAAGCAATTTGATTGCGGGAATAAATATTTTGTCAGTAACAGCTTATACAGGTACAGGTAATGCTATAACTACAAGTGTTTTAAAAGAAGTAACTTTTTATGACCCTTTTGGTATTGTTTTTGATTCGGTAAATGATAATCCTATTGAAGGGGCAACGGTTACTTTATATTATGATAACGACTCGGGTCCTGGAAGAGACTGGATATTGGCACAACCGGGTGTTCATATTGTTGCGGAAGATGTTAATCCTCAGACAACGGCTGCGGATGGTTTTTATAGTTTTATTTGTACTAACGGTGATTTTTATACCGATATCAATGTTGCCGGATATATTTATCCTTCCGCGGAAACGAGCTTTCCTCCGGAAAGAACAATTGTAACAGGGTCAAAAGGAGAAGTTTTTACGGTAAATGGTGCAGTAATTGAAATGGATCAACCAATGAGTCCGACAGTAAACTTATTGAGGATTGAAAAAGAAGCTAATAAGAAAGAAGTAACTGTTGGTGATGTGGTGACTTATACTATTACTATTGAAAATATAAGTTCAGGTACTATAAGTAATGTCTATTTGGAAGATAAAATACCGGCCGGATTTAAATACATAAAAGGAAAAGTCCGATTGGATAATGCACTTATTTCCGAGCCAACCGGAGGAAGGCCGCTTACTTTTAATATCGGCACGCTTTCTCAAGGTCAAAGTAGGACGCTTAAATATCAATTAGTAGTTGGTTCGGGAGTAACCCCTGGTGATTACAAAAACAAAGCTTTTGCTAAATATTTCAATGGTACGGTTATATCTAACGAAGCGGTTAGAACAGTTGAAGTTGTTTCCGAACCGCTATTTGATTTAGGTACGGTAATTGGAAAAGTCTTCTGGGATTGGAATGAAAATGGCATTCAGGATAATGTAAAAACGTTGAAGACAACTAAACCGGAGACAGGTATTAATAATGTTGAGATTATAACCGAAGAAGGTACAGTTATTACTACTGATAAAGATGGTAAATATCATTTGCCGGCTATGACTTTGGGAAGGCATCTTTTAAGAATTGATGAAAGAACGTTGCCTGATGGCGCGTATTTAACTACCCAGAAGGCAGTTATTCTAGATATAACACCGGGTCTTTTGACCAAGGTTAATTTTGGAATAAGCTTACCTGAAGGAAAGGAATTTATAGTTACGCCATTTCAAATTGTTCAAGAAAGAGATATTGTTCATCCTCGTTTAAATATATTTATGTTAAGTGATGGATTTAGTAAGGAAGAGGGAAGTTTAAAAGGAAGGGCCGAATTCAGAATATTTACTAACTATTACCTTTTTATTAATAAATGGAGATTAGAAATAGTAGATAAATATACAAGGCGGGTAGTAAAAACATTTAAAGGAACACAGAAGGATATTTTTAAACCGATTTATTGGTTTGGCGATGATGACCAAAAAATTATTAACAAGTTAGTAAGCGGTGAGTATGTGTATAGGTTGGTGGTAAGAGATGCTAAGGGTAGGGAAGATGTAACGATCCAAAGAGATTTTAAGTATGTTAAAAAAGAGCTATTATCGGAATTAATAGATAAAGAAAGTAAAGTAAATAACTTAAAAGAACAAAATATAAAAATAGAAGGAGAAACGATTAGAATTAAAAGTCAAGATTATTCTTTATATATGAATATGTCTCTCCCGGAAAAAATTGACAATATGGTGGTAATAAAAACAAAAGAAAAAGTAATAGAAATTAGTATTGTAAAAGATGAAAAATTAGTAGTGGATGATTTATTGCAGGGGCGAAGTATAAAAGAATCAAAAAAACAAAATGAAATCGAAATGATTTTACCCAAAGGAAAATATATTATAAAATTTAATTATGAGCAAGAAGAAGGAATGAATAAAAATATTAAGCAAGAAAACTTAGTTACCCAAAATACAGGATTGTTTGTCAAGAAGTATACCAAAGAGATAACAGTAGGAGATGATTATCTCTTTTTAGTAGCAATGGGTGATGGTAAACTGGGTTATAACTTTAATTCAGGGAACATAGAACCGGTTGAGCATGATGATAAGTTTAAAGAAGGAACCTGGGTTGAAGGAAAACTTGCCTATTATTTAAAAGGAAAAATCAAAGGTAAATATTTAATAACATCCAGTTTTGATTCTGATCGGCAAAGGAAAGAGTTATTCAGAAATTTAGATCCGGATAAATATTATCCGGTTTATGGAGATACTTCGTCAATTGATTACAAAGCCGCGAATACTCAGGGGATGCTTTATGTTTTGATTGAATGTAATAAATCGCAGATTTTATGGGGGAATTATGATACAGCTTTTACCGATACGGAATTTGCCCGGTTTATGCGCACCCTTTACGGCGGTAAGATTCATCTGGAAACGGCTTCGATTACTAATTTTGGCGATCCATATATAAAATTAGTTGTATTTGGCGCCTATGCCGAACAAAAAGCCGCACATAATGAATTTATTGGGACAGGAGGATCTTTATATTATGTTAAGCATAAAGATGTAGTTGAGGGTTCGGAAAAGATAAAAATAGAAGTAAGAGAAAAAAATAACGGATTAGTTTTATCGACAAAAGAAATGAAAGAGAATATTGATTATGAAATAGACTATTCTAACGGAAGAATTACTTTTTATCAGTCGATTTCCCGTTTTTCCGAATCAAATTTGATTATTTCCAACCAGTTAGAAGACGGTAATCCTATTTATATAATTGTGGATTATGAATATGAAGTGAAAGACAGTTACGATGAAGGGGTAATAGGGATACGTATGAGTGAATCCTTTACTGATTATTTACTTGTAGGTGGAACCTATATTAAAGAAGGAGAAACAGAACAGGATTATGAGTTGAAAGGGATTGATGTCAGTGTTAATTTGCCTAAAAATATAAAATTAACCGCCGAATATGCGGAAAGTAAGTCTGAGGCGACGGGAAGTTTTATTTCCAATGACGGAGGTATTTCTTTTGAGGAACTTTCTTTAAACGAAGATGCTGAAGATAAAGCTTACGGACTGAAAGGTAGGGCCTCTTTATTCAGTAATAAATTAGGGTTGGGCAGCTATTATAAATGGATAGGAAATGATTTTTCAACTTCAGCGACAAATTCACAACAAGGAAAAGAATTAATGGGGTTTAATGTGACCTATGATATTAATTCCCGCATGAAAATGGTTGGATTATATGATATTCAGGAATTAATAGAAGATGCTACACTAGAAACCGAACTTCAATTAGGAACAACCAGAACCGAAACTACTTCTATCCAGTTTGTTCAAAGTGCAGATAGATTGAAACTCACCAGTGAATATCGTCATCAGGAAGTGACGGAGAGAAGGGAAGAATTTGAGTCCCAAATGAATAGGAAGGGAGATACGCTTGCTATAAAAGGAGACTATAAGTTAAGTGAAAGAATAGAGATTTCTTTAGAACAACAGGCAACTATTACCGGGGACAAAAACAATCAAACCACTGCAGGAGTAGGGGCGAAAATGGTTGATTGGTTATCCTTAAGAGCAAAAGAAACTGTTAGTAATCAAGGTACAGCCACAAGTGTTGGTATGACTTCGACATTTGGTAATAAACTTGAAATTTCCAATGACTATTCAAGAGCTAACTATAACTCCGGGGAAATTAGTGATATAACCTCTTTAAGTGCAAGTAGTAAATTAGATGAAAAAACTGCAATTAATAGTACTTATGCGCTAACGGATTCAATGAATGAAAATAAAACCTCATCCGTTAATTTTGGGATAAATCGAAAAATCAATAATAATCTCTCGGTAAATGCAGGTAGAAATCTTATTACATCTAAAAACGGGAAAACTTTTAGTAATATTTTCGGTTTATCCGGTAATATTAATGATAAATGGGGTATGCAGGGAACATTTGAAAAAGGGGTTGTGCAAGATTACGACGGAAGTCAATACAAGCGTAAAGCAGGAACTATGGGGTTAAGTTATGTGAACAGAGATGTTCAGGCACAGGAAATAATATTTAAAGCTTCAAGTAAATCCGAATTACGGCTGGATGAGGGGGAAGAAGATAAAAAACAAATTCTTCTTTATAATGCGGTTGAAGGAAAGCTCGATTCCAATACAACTGTTTTTGCCAAAGCCAATATGTCGGAGACTAAAAACATTACCACCGGTTTAATTGAAGCGCAATTTAAGGAATTAGGGTTTGGCCTGGCGTATCGGCCGGTTGGTATTGATTGGCTTAATCTGTTAGCTAAATATACTTATCTGGAAGATGATTCACCGGTTGTGCAAAGTGACAACAATGATATTGAGGAAGAAAAGGCACATATAATATCCGGGGAAACAATAATAGATGTTACTGCTAAGTGGCAGTTAGTGGAAAAGGTGGCTTATAAGATAGGAGAAGAAAAAGTAACAGGCTTTGATTTTACTAAAACGTCGACATGGCTATGGATAAACAGACTTAATTATAATATTAATAAAGATTGGCAGGTATCCGGGGAATATAGAATTTTAACCCAGGATCAGGCCGAAGACCAAAAATGCGGTTTTTTGTTTGAATTATCCAGAAATATGGGCAGATATGTTCAAATGGGTATAGGATATAATTTTACGAAATTTAACGATGATTTAACCCATCTTAATTATATGGTTCAAGGTCCTTTTATTAGGCTTACCGCTAAATTTTATGATCATAAACCTTCCGGAAAATAATTTAATCGTAAGGGCCGACTTTGGTTACTCAAAATACCCAAATCATTCAAAACCCATTTCTTTTTTAAAACTGTTTTTATCTTAGTCTTTTATCTTTTAACTTTGTGCCTGTCTTTGTTTTTTGTTTTTATCTGTTATCTATGGACTATGGACTTTCGTTTTTTTTTTAATCTATGGACTTTCGTTTGTCTTTTTCTTTTTAAAAGGGTAGATGAAATCCAATATAGCCATCCAGAATTAGTTTTGTTTTTTCGGAGAGAATTAATACCGGGGTTATTTCATAAACAAGCAGTGGAGTTCTTTTGTTTTTGTATTTTTGGTGGTCGCCCCAATTAAAAAAAAGCGGAAACCTGATTCCAAAACGTTGTTTCTTATCACTGCTAATCCTAAGACCCACTCCCATATTAAAATTATAAGTGAAATACATTTCTCCAATTTGTGTAGCTTTAACTTTAGAGTTGTCGGGGGGAAGAAATAGAAAATCGCTGTAAAGGATTAATTCTCTGGATAGAGTCATTCCTATTCCTGATTTTGTGGTTATAAGAGTTAGATCCGGGGGGATTAAAAAAGCAATTCCTAACGGTTGTCCCAGAGTGGCAAAGAAAGCAATATCTTTTTCTTTCTGTTTGTTTTCCTGAGCTAAAACTTGAAAAGTTAAATTCAATACCAGCAAAAAAATAAATAAAATAAGTTTTTTTGTGTGCATTTTTTTCCCTTCTTAATAAATTTATAATTTAGAACTGCTGAGCAAAATAATTATTGATTTTACTCTAAACATTCACCAATAGAATAGTATCAAAAACAAAAGAAAATTTCAAGTTAAAATATAGTGGAGCAATGGATTGGTCAAGATATGTGATATTCCCTGATATTTTTTTTTAGTTATTTCTTTAAGCAAATCGTTGGTCTTGACAAAAAAAAAATAATTATTTATAATCCATTCCATAATAGTATTAGTAAAGCGTTGGATTTTTAATAGTTAGTTTAAATTTAATTACGAACTAGTTTGTTTTTTCCATCCGTTTTAGGTGAAAAATAAATTTTTATTAAGTAAAAATCATTGTTTATATAATATTAGTGAAAAAAAATTAATTTGGAAGGGAAGAAAAATGTTTAAACCAGAAGATTTTTTTGCTCTTTCGGAAAATCCGTTTGAGGATCTTTTTAATAATACCGATTATGTATGGGATGTATTAAAAAAGCTTAAAGAATATATAAAGGGAAATATTAGACCGAATGTTTCCGACTTAAGGAAAGGGAATTCCTTTATAAGTAAAACCCTTGTTATTTATAATGGTAATGTTTTTGAATCAGGATTTATTATAGACACCTCCGGAAAGAAATCGGTGGTCAAAAAAGATGGAAAAATTCTTGATGGTGCCAGCGTGATATATGCCGGGTCAATCCTTATGGATGATGAAATATCCATTGGAAAAGGTACAATAATAGAACCTGGGGCATTGATAAAAGGACAAACTATTATTGGTAATGACACTGAAATTAGACAGGGGGCTTATATAAGGGGAGGTGTGTTGGTTGGAAATGATTGTATTGTAGGACATACGACTGAATTGAAATCCTGCGTTATGTTAGGTGAAAGCAAAGCCGGCCATTTTGCTTATATTGGTGACAGTATTTTAGGCAAGGTAAATCTTGGTGCGGGAACAAAATTAGCGAATTTAAAAATAGTTGAATCGCAGGTTGTGCTTAATATTAATGGGGAAAAACATGAAACCGGTTTGAGAAAATTCGGAGCAATATTAGCAGACGGTGTAGAAACAGGATGTAATAGTGTTACTACTCCGGGAACTATTCTTGGAAGGGATGTTCTTTTGTATCCGAATACAACTGCGAGAGGTTATTATTCGCCAAGAACAATAGTTAAACTAAAACAAAATCAAGAATTAAAAGATAGGAGATAGAGATATGGGGCGGTTGTTTGGAACAGATGGAGTTAGGGGAGTTGCCAATAAATATCCAATTACTGCTGATATGGCGATGCAGATTGGACAAGCTGTAGCCTATATGTTAAAGAAGGAAGGGCATAGGCCAAGAATAGTTATAGGTAAAGATACCAGACTTTCAGGCTATATGCTGGAAAATGCCCTGGTTGCGGGTATATCTTCAGTAGGGGCGGATGTAATACTTGTTGGGCCGATGTCAACACCCGGTATTGCCTTTTTAACTACGAATATGGATGCAGATGCAGGTATAGTAATTTCTGCTTCACATAATCATTATGAGGATAACGGTATTAAGATATTTTCCAAAAATGGAATTAAGTTAACAGATGAAGAAGAGCTTAAAATTGAAAATCTGATATTTTCAAAACAACTTCCCTCTTTACTTTCTCCGTCTAAAGAATTGGGGCGTGCATTCAGGGAAGAGGATGCAAGTGGAAGATATATTGTATTTCTCAAACATTCGTTACCTAAAAATCTTAGTCTTGAAGGATTAAAGATTGTAATTGACTGTGCAAATGGTGCTACTTATAAAGTTGCTCCTACATTGTTAAAAGAAATGAGGACTAAACTTACCGCTTTAAATGTAAATCCGGACGGACAAAACATAAATCTGAATTGTGGAGCGCTTCATCCTGAAAATCTTGCAAAAAAAGTATTGGAAATCGGTGCGGATATTGGCCTTGCTTTTGACGGTGATGGTGATAGATTTATAGCGGTTGACGAAAAAGGAGAAATAGTAAGTGGTGATAAAATAATTGCTATATGCGCTAAAAACATGAAAAAAGAAGGCATATTAAAAAACAACATTGTTGTTACAACTGTAATGAGCAATTTTGGTCTTTCTGTTGCTTTTAAAGATATGGGGATTGAACATGTAAAGGCAAAAGTCGGAGACAGATATGTGCTTGAGGAAATGATAAAAAAGGATGCGGTTATTGGTGGGGAGGATTCAGGGCACATAATTTTTAGTGAGCACCATACTACAGGTGACGGTATTTTAAGTGCACTTCAACTTATAGCTATTATGAAAAAAGAGAACAAACCTCTTTCAGAACTATCGAAAGTTATGAAAATTTTTCCGCAGGTTATGATTAATATTGAAATAAATAAAAAGGTTCCTTTTGAAGAAGTGGTTGATATAAGAAACGTGATTGCAGAAGTTGAAAAGAAACTCGGAAATAAAGGCAGGGTTCTGGTAAGATATTCCGGAACGCAGTCTCTTTGCCGGGTAATGGTAGAAGGTCCCAATCAAAATGATACCGAGAAGTTTGCCCATCAAATATCTGTTGTTGTAAAAGAAAAACTAAACTAAAAAAGAGCAAAAAAAGAAAGTCAAATCTTGCCACCTGTCATTGGATAGACTGATAAAAGATAGAAATGTGTTTCTATATTATGATTGGATAAAATAGCAAACTAATAATTTGAAGTCCTGCAAAAATTATGCAGGGAACAGGGTTCTTGGTATGGATTAGAGCTAAGGGAAACGAGTCTGTCAAAACAAGCGAAGGTAGTGTATGTAGTCGGTGAGTTTTGGATGGGATAAGAGTGAATTTGCAGAGCCTTCATTGTGGTGATTCAGAAGACTGGTTCGGGTAGAATAAATAAAAAAGTAAATTATAAAAATGGAGTAAATTATATGTCCAATGGAGTTGAAAATGCCATCGAAAATCTAAAAAATTGTTTTTTTGAATATGAATGCCAAAAGTGTATAAATGAAAGAATAGTAGAAAGTCGTAATGCCATTGTAAACTGTTTTGTTGAGTTATATGATCAATTAAAAATAAAAGGGTGCGTTAATCAAAATAATTGGAGGGATGTGTTTAGAGAACGATTGATAGGGGAAGATTTTGATGACTTAAGACATATCCATATTTGGTTTGGATCCGCAGAAATAAGACTTATTGTTGAAGACGACATAGAGATGTTGTTAATTGAATTAGGGAGTTTCTTCGATTTAATGAAGATATTTGATTAATTAGCAAAAATTTATTTCAAATATATTTATAATTTACAGATTAAAAAGATTAGATTCGGAGTGTTTTTGCTAAAAGAATTTCTGGGTTGAAAAGTTATTTTCAGAAAAACAGGTTAAAATTTATTACCCCAGACGAAATACCATCTTGAATCCTTCGACGGAGTTTACCCTGAGCACTTCGACTACGCTCAGTATAAACTCCGTTGAAGGGCCAGGAGATGCCTTGTTAGGAAAAGGGGTTAATGAAAAATAGAAACACATTTTTATCTTTTCTCAGTTTGTCCAATGGCGAGGCTGATCCCTTTTCTCCTTTAGTTTAAAGAGCATAGTTGATGAATGTTTAAAATGATATTGTTATTATAGTTTATCTTCACTATTTAATAAGATAATCTATAATTTTAAAAATGTGCTTGACAAACATAAAACAATTATGTACATTTATAAATAGATAGTTAGTAAACATTTATTCTAAAACATATTGGGGTTAACAATGGAAAAAATCAGTTTAGAAACCTTAGAAAAACATTTGTGGAAATCTGCAGATATTTTAAGAGGATACATTGGCGCATCAGATTATAAAAACTATATTTTTGGGCTCTTGTTTTTAAAACGGATATCTGATGTTTTTGATGAAGAAGCTGAAAAAATAATGTGTGAAAAAGGTGACAGAAAACTTGCCTATGAAGATAGCAATTATCATGAATTTGATGTTCCAAAGAGAGCTAAATGGGATTATCTAAAGTCATTGACACAAAATATAGGTGAAGCTGTTAATAAAGCAAATGATATGCTTGAAGAAAAAAATCCAGAAAGCTTAGAAGGAGTTCTGTCTGTTGTTGATTTCAATGATAAAGACAGGTTCCCTGATCATATCCTCTCACAACTTATAAATCACTTTTCAAAAATCAGATTAAGGAATGAAGATTTAGAAAAACCTGATATTTTAGGTGATGCGTATGAATATTTGATAGCTCAATTTGCTTCAAGTGCAGGCAAAAAAGGAGGAGAATTTTATACTCCCAAAGAGGTTGTGAAATTATTAGTAGAAATTTTAGACCCAAAAGAAGGTATGAAAATATGTGACCCTGCATGTGGCTCAGGTGGTATGTTAATTCAGTCATACTATCATTTGATAGAAAAAAATCAGAATCCAAAAAACATTTCTCTATATGGGCAGGAGATAAATGTAGGTACTTGGGCTACTTGTAAAATGAATCTACTTTTTCATAATCTAAAAAGTCCTCAAATAAAAAGAGGTGATACTTTGAGGGGTCCACAGTTACTCAGAAAGGGAAAATTAATAGAATTTGACATTGTAATAGCCAATCCTCCATTTTCACTTAAGAATTGGGGATATGAAAAAGCACAGAATGATATTTACAAAAGATTCAGGTTTGGAATACCACCTAAAGGATATGCTGATTATGCATTTGTTCAACATATGATAGCTATTGTCAATTCTATGGGTAGGGTTGGAGTTGTTTTACCTCACGGTGTATTATTTCGTGGAGGGGTTGAAGGTAAAATTAGAAAAGGGATAATTGAGGAAGACTTTCTTGAAGCAATAATTGAGTTACCGTCTAAATTATTTTACGGAACAGGAGTTCCTGCTTGTCTATTTATACTTAATAAGAATAAATCAAAAGAAAGAAAAGGTAAAATATTTTTTCTCTACGGAGCCAATGATTACTTAGAAAGGAAAAAACAAAATAAATTACGCAAAGAAGACATTGATAAAATTGTTTCTTCCTATAAAAAATACAAAACAGTGGATAAATATTCTCGACCGGTTCCACTTAGTGAAATTCAAGAAAATAATTATAATCTTAGTATTACACGGTATATTGATGTTACAAAAGAAGAAGACAAAGTTGATATCCAGCAAACTATAGATGAGTTAAAAGAATTAAAGAAAAAATATAGCAAAGTTGAAGATAAGGTTATGAATTATTTAAAAGAACTAAATTTTAGGGTTTAATTATGTTTGGAAATAAAAAAGAAATAGAAAAAGTATTAATGGCTCTTTCTGAACAACTTGAGTCCGAAGGTGTTATGAAGATAGAGTTGGTTGTTTGTGGCGGCACAGCATTAAATATATTGGGATATATAGACCGCACAACCAAAGATATAGATGTCATTGCATTTGTAGATAAGGATATTTTAACTAAAGCAGACCCTTTAAATCCTTCTTTATTGGTGGCTGCCAGGAAAGTACAGAGAGATTTTAATTTGCCGGATAACTGGCTAAATGCCGGTCCTGCATCTATTATGGATTTTGGATTACCCGAAGGGCTTATGGATAGAGTGAAAACTTATTCCTATGGTAAAAATCTTATTATTCACTTCCTTACTCGTTATGACCAGATTCATTTTAAACTTTATGCAGCAGTTGACCAATCCGGTGGTAAGCATTATGATGACCTTCTATCTCTAAAACCGATAGCACAAGAGTTGGAAAAAGCTGCCATATAGACTATGATGCATGATCCTTCAGAAGGGTATAAAATGGTTCTTAAAGATTTCCTTAAAAAAATAGGACATAAAAATGTTGCAGAAAAACTTTAAAATATTCTTTTTAGAAAATATATTGGATTTTTTGTGGCGACAATGGTCAACTTTAGGTATTGCCGGTAGTGCTCGTTGTGAAGATAGGTGGATTATTGATCCGGAAGCCTTAATAGTTTTTTCATTAAATTTTGCCCGGTATGACTCGCGGCTTTTTGATGAAATACTTGATTGGCTTATTATAAATGCCAAATGGATTGATATACAACGTCTTCGTGGAATTTTAAAAAATAAAGATGAGACAATAAGACGCTTGATTAGTGCAGTTGCTTTTTTAATTTCTAAAGAAGCAAAAACATATCAGCGTAAATGGAGACCACTCGGATTATCCCAAATGCCTGATTCTGTAACTCAATATGATATACTCTTCAAAACAAAAGAAGGCAAAGACCATCCAAAATCTATGGAACAGGCTGATATATTTTTCAGCTATGGTTTTATCAGGAAACCTTTTAAATTACGCAAAATGTCAAAGCCGATACCAATAACTATAAAAAGTAATATTCGTTTTTTGTTAAGAGCCCTTTTGGGTATTGGCTCACGTTCAGAATGTGTTCTTTATCTTTTAACTCACGAAGCAGGACATCCTTCTGAAATTGCTGATGCAATTGGTATTTCTACAAGAGGAACTCAGGATGCTTTGATTGAACTCGCAGAAAGTGGATTAGTGCTTACAAGAATAAAAGGTAAAAGAAAACTTGAATACTGGTTTTCACAGAAAAAATGGTGGGAATTTATTACAGGGATGAATTTTGGAGAAGTAAAAATCCCTTTATGGATTAACTGGATTGTATTATTTTCAGCACTGACAAATGTATGGGATGTACTGCAAGAAGTTGAAAAAACAAAATCGGAGTATATGCGAAGTTCAAAACTGCGAGAAGCTATGAATACTATAAGTATTGAATTCTCAAACAGTAGGCTTGATTTACCTATAGCTCCGGGGAATAATATAACTCCACAAAAGTACGAGGATGAATTTCAAAATTTTATAATAAAAGTTTTAGGAGCAAAGAGTGACACAAATAGATAGTTTAAAAACAGAAAAGAAATTCAAAAAAACCGAAATTGGAGAGATTCCTGTAGATTGGAATTGTAATAGTTTGGATGAAATTTCAAAGGAAATATATAAATATCCTACTTATTATAGTATAGAATATGTAGATAAGGGGATTCCTGAGGTTAGG
>JAUVLC010000013.1 GCA_030595925.1 Clostridia bacterium
AGATAACAGATAACAGATAACAGATAACAGATAACAGATAACAGATAACAGATAACAGATAACAGATAACAGATAACAGATAACAGATAACAGATAACAGATAACAGATAACAGACAAAGATAAAAACAAAAAAACAAAAGGCAAAAAGGAAAGAGAGTCCGTGGGCGAAAACTACAGTTATAAGTTTAAAAAAATTTGGGATTTTTAAATTGGATGCTTTATTTCAGCAATGACACAATAATTATTTTTTTGCAGGAGGTAAATGATTTATGCCAGAATACAGTTATAAGGTAAAGACGATTTCCGGTTCTATTCGCGATGGAGTTATGTTTGCTAATGAACAAAGAATGGTTGTTGACCGTCTGCGTGGTCAAAAGCTTATTGTTTTACAAATTCAGGAAATAAAAGAATCAGCATTAAAAGATATTTTAGATAAAATAAATATTTTTAAACCGAGTGTAAAATCAAAAGATATTGTGTTATTTAGCCGGCAATTATCTACTCTGGTAGGTGCTGGTATTCCCATTGTTCAGGGGTTAACTATTTTGGGTGAACAAATGGAAAATCCGGCTTTTAAATCAGTGATTGTAGCGGTAAGGGAAGATATTGAATCGGGATTGTCGATTACAGAGGCTTTAGCCAGACATCCAAGTGCTTTTAATGGATTATATGTTAATATGGTAAAGGCCGGGGAAACCGGTGGGGTATTGGATGTAATTTTAGAAAGGCTTTCTAATTATTTGGAATCCTCGGAACAATTAAAAAGAAAAATAAAAGGAGCGATGATTTATCCCGGGGTTATTTCTTTTGTTTGCGGTTTAGTGACGGTATTTTTACTTACTGTGGTAATTCCTGCTTTTAAAGAAATTTTTACCAGTTTCGGTGGGGATTTGCCTTTGCCTACGCAATTGTTAATCGGGCTTAGTGAGTTTGTAAAGAAATATATTTTGGTTTTTATTGGAGGGGCGATAGGAATTTTTTTCGGTATACGGCAATATTATAATACGAAAACAGGACACTGGAATATAGATACTATTTTATTAAAAGTTCCCGGATTTGGTAATTTGTTGCGTAAAGTTGCTATTACTAAATTTTCCAGAACATTAGGGACATTAGTGAAAAGCGGGGTACCTATTTTACAAGCCCTGGATACAGTGGCAAAGACAGCGGGAAATGTAGTTATTGAAAAAGTTATTTTAGATACACGGGATAGTATTCGGGAAGGAGAAAGAATTTCTCCTCCTTTGAAAAAAAGTAATGCCTTTCCTCCAATGGTTGTCCAGATGATTGCGGTAGGAGAGGAAACCGGAAATTTAGATACGATGTTGAGTAAAATTGCTGATTTTTACGATCAGGAAATTGATGCGGCAGTAGAAGGTTTAATGTCGTTAGTTGAGCCGGTAATTATTGTAGTAATGGGATTAGTTGTGGGAGCAATTGTTATTGCTATGTTTTTACCGATGTTTGAATTAGGAACGTTGGCGGGTAATGTAGGATAAAGAATATTTTATAATTGACAAAAATTATTTTTTGTGCTATTTTTATAGAAGAGAATAGTGGTTTAAAAAATAAAAGAAAGGAGGTGAAAAAAACAATGTTGAGATTAAGAAAAGAAAAAAAAGGTTTCACCCTTATCGAGTTGATGATTGTAGTAGCTATTATAGGTATTTTAGCAGCTATTGCTATTCCTAAGTTTGCGGATTTAATCCGTAAGTCAAAGGAAGCGTCTACTAAAGGTTCGTTAGGTGCAATGCGGGCGGCAATAGTCATTTATTACGGGGATAATGAAGGGTGGCTACCTGAGACGTTTGGAGATTTAATTATTGTTACTGCTGTCTCAGGTGCGAAGAAATATTTGGATGAAGTGCCCTACGTAAAATTAGGGATAGCGGGTATAGCGGATAGTACTGCTATGGATAATAATCCTGCTGGAGGACTTGGTACTACTGGTGCTAATGGATGGGGCTATCGTAGTATTGATGGAAAAGTAATTGTTGATTCTCTTCGTACAGATACTAAGGGAAAGACTATTACTACATGGTAAAATTTTTAATTTTTGTCAGAGATAAAAAAAGGTTGAGTAATTGGTTGATTGATAAGAGAAAGTGGGAAGTTCTAATTGTTATAATTTTTCAATCTTGTTAATTTGCTAATCATCAGCCTTTTTTTTTGCGGGGAAATTCAAGTTTGGAGTGGTTAATAAGATTGGATAAAAAATAGCGAAGGACAAAAGCAGTTTTCCCCCTTTGAAAAAGGGGGTTAAGGGGATTTGGAAGTTTGAAGTTGGGATTTGGGAATTAGAACAGGGAAAATAAAGGCAAACCATGTTTTTCTCTAGACGCATAATTTTACCCTTTGGGCACGCAAAAACAAGCTAAAAATAAGCAACTCGCTTTGCTCAGACAAGCTTATTTTTTTAACGCTTATTAAAGGGTGAGCAAGCTCACCCCTACGCGAAAAATTTGCTAAGTCGTTCAAAACACATTTTGTTTTTATCTTAGTTTTTTATTTTTTAACTTTGTGCCTCTGTGCCTTGATGCCTTTGTGCCTGTCTTTAGTTTTTGTTTTGAATTTATTTTTCAGTTTGTAGTTGCTCCATTTATGGAGTTGTCTTTTAGAGTTTTGTATTTTGTCTGTTTGTCAATCTTCAATGCGGGAAATTTGGATTTATAAGTTTCAACGATTTAGTAAAAGGGGTTTTTTATATTGATGATATTTGTTTTGTTTTTTATTATAATCTTTAGTGCAATGTTAGGAAGTTTCGCTAATGTTTGTATTTACCGGATACCATTGGAAAAATCTATTGTTATGCCTTTTTCTTTTTGCCCTTTATGCAAAACCCCTATAAAATTTTATGATAATATTCCTCTTATAAGTTTCTTTCTTTTAAAAGGGAAATGTCGATTTTGTAAAGGAAAAATTTCTTATGTTTATCCGCTGGTGGAATTAATTATGGCTGTCGGAGGAGGATGGCTTTTTTTAATTTATGGATTGAATATAAACTTTTTTATAGGGTTTATTTTTTTATGGATTTTAACTGTTATTTCCGTAATTGATTATTATCATCAGATAATACCTGATGAGTTATCTTTTTTATTAATTGGTTTAGGTTTAATTTTTAGTTTTTTTAATCCGTTTTTGGATAGTTTTTTAAGTTTTTTCTTTAATGGGAAACATAGTATTTTGTGGGGGAGATTGTCTTCTTCTTTTTTAGGATTTATTCTCGGGGGAGGTGTTTTGTATTTAATAGCTGTAATGGGGGAAACAATTTTTAAGCGGGAAGTTATGGGTGGAGGAGATGTAAAACTGATCGCAGGTTTAGGATCTTTTCTGGGAATAGAAAAAATTTTTGATGTGTTGTTTTTGGCTTGTTTGGGAGGAACGGTTATAGGGGGGATGTTAAGAATTACAGGTAGAAATAAAAAATGGCAACCGATCCCTTTTGGCCCCTTTTTATGTGCAAGTGCTATTTTTTTTCTTGACAACAAATTAAATATATGGTATCTTTAGGATGGTAATTTTGAAAAAATAAAATGATTTTGTTAATTGAAAAGAATGATCTAATTTAAGTTTTAATTGGAAGGGGAAAAATGGGATTATTTTCAAAAAGCAAAGATGTAGTAGGAATAGATATTGGTAGTTATAACATAAAGGTCGTGCAGCTGAAAAAAATAGGAGAGGAAAAGTATCAGTTATTAAAGTATGGGAGTGCTCCTATTTCTCTTGACTATAATATGGAATCATCTCCCTTCGATAGAAAACAATTAGCAATAACTGCTTTAAAGAAACTTCTTATACAACATAAAATTTCTACTAAAAAAGTAGTAACTTCTGTTTCGGGTAATTCCGTTATCGTTCGTTATGTAAAATTTCCCAGCCTTTCTCATTCCGAATTGGAAAAAACTATTCAGTTCGAAGCGGAACCGTATATTCCTTTTGGAGTGCAGGATGTAAATATTGGTTTTCAGATTTTGGGTGAAGTAAGAGATGAAGGACAAAATAAAATGGAAACAATATTAATTGCCGCAAAAAAAGAAATAATTCAGGATCGCACAGATATTCTTCAGGAAGTGGGACTCATCCCGGTTATTGTGGATGTAGATGCTTTTGCTTTGGAAAATGCTTTTGAATTGAGTTCTGTTACTCAGGGTGCAGGGGAAAATGTTATGTTAGTTGATATCGGAGCATTAGTTACCAACATAGTAATAGTTGAAAATGGGGTTTGCCGGGTAGTGAGGGATGTTCTTGTTGGAGGGGATAATTTTACTAAAGCATTACAAAAAAATTTGCAGGTAGATTATTCGACCGGGGAAAAAATGAAGTGGGAAAACGGGTTGATAATGTTTGACGAAAAAAACATGGAAAATACTGCAGAAGATAATGAGGATAAAGCACAAATTTCCGGAATAATCGCAAATGCGGTCAAGTCACTTATTGAAGAAATACAACGCTCTATTGATTATTATCAAACTCAATCCGAAGAAAAGATTGTTAGCCGGATAGTTTTGAGTGGGGGAAGTGCAAAGCTGAAGAATTTGGATAAGTTTATGAGTCAGGAATTGCATATTCCTGTAGAAATACATAATCCATTTAGTAGTGAAAAAGTGAATACCAATTTATTTTCGGGGGGAGAGCTTGTTGAATATTCTCCGTCATTAGTAGTAGCTTTTGGATTGGCTTTAAGGAGGGAGAGCGATATAAAATGATAAAAATAAATCTTCTTCCTCATGAAATTAATTTGAAACCAAAAGGAACTGCATCACAGCGGGATCTTTTTCTATTCATAGGGGTGGGTATAGTTTTATTATTAGTGGGAAGTTTTTATGTGTTTCGTTTAACGAAAATTAGAAAACTTACTGCTACGCGAGATCAAATCCAGCAGGAGTTGAATCGGCTTCAAACGACAGTAGCACAGGTAGAAAAGTTAGAAAGACAAAGGGAAATGTTAAATAAAAAGTTAGGAGTAATTACTTCTTTAATAAAAAATAGATTGGTTTATCCAAAATTTATGGAAAGTTTAAGTAGTAAATTGCCTAAAAATGTATGGATAAATAGTATAACGACTACAAGTAGTCCATCATCAATGGTTATCAATGTAAATGGGGTTTCTTTTACTAATTTTGGAGTTGCAGATACGATAGATATGTTTGAAAAAGATGAAAAATTTGCTAAACACATAGATGAAATAAATTTAGGGGGAATTCAATCTTCCACTGTAAATAAAGATACTAAATCTTTTAGCTTTACTCTTTCCGGCGTTTATAAATATTAAGGAGCGAACATTTGGAACAAATAACTAATCAACAAAAAGTTTTAATAGGGGTTTTGTTACTGGCTGGGTTATATGTTTTTAATTCACGTTTTTAAAAACCACAGGGGATACAACTAAAGGATTTAGAGCAGGAAGTTTCTCAAAAAGAAAGTAAATTGCAGGTGGTCAAACAACGAGCGAGCAAATTGGATCAGTTAAAATTAGATTTTGAATTTTTGAAAAAAGAACTTTCAGCGGCAGAACAGAAATTACCGAAGAGAAAAGAAATTTCTGAATTATTAAGAAAAATAACCAGGGCAGGCCAAAAGTTTAAGATAGATTTTACTTCCATTTCTCCTCAGGCGGAAATTACTCAAACATATTTCATAAAAATTCCCATTAGTTTAAGTATCAATACTTATTATCATTCTCTAGGTTTATTCCTTGCTGAATTAGGACAATTCGAGAGGATTGTAAAAGTAAATAATTTGAATATAATAACCAAACTGCCGGCGGATGGGGATCCAACTAATATAAATGCGAATTTTCAGTTAATAACTTATATTTTTAAGCCAAATTAAAAAAACCAGGAGTAAAATGCAGTGAAAAAAAAGATTGCAGGGAATTATTTCGAAATGACAAATAATATTTTATTTTTAATAATAGGGTTTTTGTTCTTTTTTATTTTGGGATGCGGTAAAAAGGAGAAAAAGATTTCCACTGCTTTGCCTACAACTATACCACAAAATAAATTAGTAACCAGGGTGGTAGCGGATAAGAAAGAAAAGACCGGGATGAGATATGAATACAAAGGAGGAAAATATCGAAATCCGCTGTTATCATTAACGGTTAAAGGAGAGGCTATTGAAGGAATATCCGAGATGACTGGGGCTAATTTGTCGACATTAACTCTTAGAGGTATTATAAAAGATTCCCAAAAAGGACGTTTGGCTTTAATTGATGATGTTAGTGGGTCGAGTTATATTGTAAAAGGGAAGAAGTTGATTAATCAACGGGGAAGAAGAGTAAAAGGGGTTGTTGGTATTATTAAAGAGAAAAGTGTAGTTCTAATGACCAGTGACAAAGGAATAAAAGAATTGAAAATGAAAGATATAACAAAATAAATAGCTGTTATTTTATTTGAGAATTTATTGAAACTGTTGTTAGGCATAGAAAGTAATAAATGAAAAGAATATTACCGGGGGAGGAAAATAGATGAGAAAAATAATATGGTTTTGTATTATAGGGATGGTATGTGGAATATTTGTTAAGAGTAATGTACAGGGAATGGATGAGGAAGAAGAAATTTCTTATCGGCAATTAACAGGTGTAAGAGTAGAAACCATTAGTGAAGATACGACGAAACTGATTATTTCTCTTAGCGGCCCGGTAAAATATCATTGTTTTAAAATTACTAAACCTTTAAGATTGGTAATTGAAATGACTAATACTCTTCACAATTGGTCACAAAAAGAAATTGATGATATTGGGGATTCGCTAATTAATCGGGTTCGGTCTGCGCAATTTCAAAATGAACCCGTAAAAATTAGCAGGGTAGTTTTAGATTTAAAAGATAAAGTTTCTTATAAGAGCGAACTGGATGATATAACTAATCAGCTTGTTTTAACTCTTACCCGTGAGGGTAAAAAACCCGCAAAAAAAAAGATAGCAAAGATGTCTCCGAAAAAAAATAAAGTGAAGGTGCGAAAAACTAAAAAAACGAGTAAAAAGGATGACGAGGGGTTCCCTTTAATTAGTAAACAAATAGTCTCGCTTGATTTCAATGAAGCGGAAATCAGGGATGTTCTAAGAGTTTTAGCGGTGAAGACAGGAGTAAATATAGTTTATGGGGATGATGTTACCGGTACGGTAACAATACATTTGGATGATGTCCCCTTTGATGATGCGCTGAGTATGATTTTGAAAATAAAAGGTTTTGTGATTCAGAAAGTAAGCGAAAATATTTTTAGAGTTATTACCCCTGAAGTGTTATCGCAAGAAAGGAATAAAGCAGTAACTTTTACTAAAATATTCACTTTGAATTACGGTACGGCTGAAGAGGTAAAAAGTCAATTAACAGAGTTGAAGGGGAGTAGTGCGCAAACGATTATTAGTACTGATGCGAGAACGAATAAAGTAATTGTTACTGCAATACCGGAAGTATTAGAAAATTTTGAAAGGTTAATAAAAAATCTGGATGTAAAGCCGTCACAGGTGCTTATTGAGGCAAAAATAATGAAGGTTCGAAGGTCAGATGTAGGAGGTTTAGGGGTAGATTGGGCTTTTACCAAAACCCTTACCGAAGCTGGTGCTGACCAGACCGATGTGATAGGGCAAGCAGTATCGCCGGGAAAATCCATTATGCAGGGTGGAAGTGTAGTAGATCTTTCCGGACAACCCGTAACCCCTGCAACTGGAGAGGGAACAGGGGTTTCTTTGCCTGTGTTAGGGGGAGGAGTAGTAAGTTTTGGGTCAATAACTAATGAAATGGCTTTAAATCTATCTCTTTCTGCTTTACAGGATAAAGGTAAATCAAAGGTCTTAGCCTGTCCGAAAGTGGCTACGTTAAATAATGAAGAGGCTAGAATATTAATTGGTCAAAAGGTTCCTTTTGTTACTACTCGGGTTGATGCTTCCGGGGTTGCTACACAAACTACGGAATTTATTGATGTGGGGACGAGACTAGTAGTTACTCCTACTATTAATATCAATAAAATGATTACTTTAAAGATTAAACCTGAGAAAAGTACTGTAGATGAATGGAGAGCAGCGGGTCCGGTTATTAGTACTCAGGAAGTAGAAACTACCGTTTTAATAAAAGATGGTGAAACGATTGTTATTGCCGGATTAATTGATGATAGGGATATTACTCAGAATACCAAGGTTCCCATTTTGGGAGATATTCCTTTATTGGGTTATTTGTTTAAAAAGAAAACATGGGATAAAGAACGAGATGAACTTTTAATTTTCTTAACTCCGCGTATTATGTATGAATAAAAAATGTAAAAAGACAAAGATATTGATAAAGAATAAGAAATAATAAAAAAGAAAAAGGCACTTTTCCTCAAAGATTGTATAAGAGGAAGTGTCTTTTTTAGTTTATATAATTAAAATTCATAGATAATTTTTTTTTATGATTTACGGGTGGGTATAAAAAAGTGATTTCAAGAGTAATATTTGCCGGAATAAGTACTGTAATTGTTTTTTCCCCTTTTGTTTTAGTGGGAGGGAGCATGTTAGTTGTTACTTGTTTTCAATTGTTGGTTTTATTTTGTTTAGGGTTCTATTTTTTTAATGTAGAAAATGATAAATTAGTGTTAAAAAGAACATTTTTGGATTGTTACATTTTTCTATATTTTATTTTTGCATGTTTTAGTTTTATTTTTTCTAAAACCCCCTATAATACAAGAAACGAATTGTTTAATTTAGCTATCTATATAGCTCTTTTTTATTTAACATTATTTTTCATAGATGAATCAAAACCACAAAAACAGTATTTACAGGTAAAAAATTTAATCAGTTTAATCATAGGCGTGGGGGTAGTAATTTCTTTTATAGGTATTGGTCAGTTTATAAAAGGTGAACCGGTGAATGTCATGATGATGAACTCTAACATTCTTGCCGGATATCTTATAATGATTATACCTCTTCTGATGAGCAGGTTGATTCTGATTTTAAAAAATCATAAATTTTTTGAATCATATCCAAATCTATCTTCTCTAAAATCGCTATTAAATAATATAAGATTCTTTTTTTCGTTCGGAAGTGAAAATTTGTTGCTTATTAGTTATTTTGTGTTTTTGGTAATAATGATTGTTTGTTTGACATTTACTTTTTCTTTGGGGGCGTGGATAGGTTTAAGCTTTGGCCTTAGTCTATTTTTATTTTTGGGATTAAAAGGAAATTTTGATAAAAAATTTTGGTATGTAATAATGGGGGGAGGACTTTTATTAATTTATTTGGTCGTTTATAAACTTGTTTATTTGGATATAGTTTTTAATCGTTTAAACTGGTGGCGTGGGGCGTGGAAAATGATATGCAATTATTCTTTTACCGGTGTAGGCTTAGGTTGTTTTGGGAGTGTTTATTTAAAATATAAAACCGGATATTTAAATTCCTTATATGCACATAATTATTTTTTGCAAATAGCTGCGGAAATAGGAGTTGCAGGATTAGTTGTTTTTTTATTTATGCTGACGAGTTTTTTTAAAAATGGAATAAAACAAATTTTAAATTATAAAAATGTTAACAACGATAAATCTGTTCTTAGTAATGCTGAGCAAGTAAAAAAAGAGGAGATAAGCAGTCAAGGTATTTTTTTAAATATGGGAATACTTTCCGGTCTGGCAGCAATTTTAATACAGAATGTGTTTGATTATAATTTATATATCCCGGCAAATGCTATTTTGTTTTGGGTTTTGTTAGGTGTATCCTGTTCTTTACAGAACAATTTTAATTATGGGAAAATATTTTTAAAAAATGTATCTAAATGGTGGTGGAAAATTGTTTTGATGGTGTTGGTTATTAATTTTGTGATTATAATTGGTAAACCGCTATTAGCTTCAAGATATTATGTTTTAGGAGAGTTTTTTTTGGAAGAAAAAGAATTTAAAGAGGCAGAAATATCGTTTAAAAAGGCTATAAAATTAAATCCTTTGTGGGCGTATGCATATTGGGGTTTAGCAAGAAGTTATCTTGATTATAATCAGAAAAAAAAGGCTCAGTCTTTACCTCCATTATCAGAAAAAAATGATGAAGGATATAGTAATTTTTTGCCAATATCCAAAGAAGAGATACAGCTAAAATTGGTTGAAGCAATTATTGAATTAAAGACGGCAATTAGATACGATGAATGTAATTCTTTTTTTTATTATCAGTTAGCCTGTCTGTATCAAATGCAAGGAGAAAATAAGGAGTGTGAAAAGGCGATAAAAAAGGCAATATCCTATCATTTCCACAAAGCTGAATATCATAAGTTTTTGGCTGATTTTTATAAAAAAGAGGGTGTGAATAATGAAGCACAAAGAGAATATTTATTGGCAGAACGATTATTAAGGGAATATAAGTAAAAACAGATAAAAGACAGTCCATAGACAACAGACAGAAACTACAGTTATGAGTTATTAGTTATAAGTTATGAATTAAAGAAATAAAAAACAAAGACAATTAAGAGACAGTTAAAAGATAACAGATAGTCCATAGTCCATAGAGAACAGATAAAAACAAAGAATAAATACTAAATCCGAATATCTAAATACGAAACAAATTCAAAATTCAAAATACTAAATTTAAAACGAAAGACAAAGAAAAAGACAGGCACAAAGGCTCAAGGCACAGAGGCATCCGCCTTATCCGCCTGAGGCGGAGCGAGACTGTCGCTTTGTTCCAGCAACTGATAGTCCACAGTCCATATACAACGGATAAAAGATAAAGACAGTTTTTTCCCCCTTTGAAAAAGGGGGTTAGGGGGATTTATTACTATTTGTGACATAGTGTTTATGAGTGGTGGAAGTTTGTAGTTGCTCCATGAACTTGTACTGAGTGTAATCGAAGTATGGAGCTGCCTTTTCGTATTTGTTTTTTATTTTTTGTTTTTGTCTATGGACTATCGACTGTTTTTTATCTGTTGTCTGTTGTTTTTAACTCATAACTCATAACTCATAACTGTAGTTTTTATCTATGGACTGTCTTTTGTCTTGAATTATTTTTATATTTTTATATGGAGACTATTAAAAATGTCGAAGACCGATAAATTAATTAGATGGGGTTTATGGATAGTATTGATTTTTTTACCGTGGCATAACGGAGGAAAAGAAATATCTTCTTTTAGTTTTGTGCAAGTATTTATTTGTTTTTTATTTGTTTTATGGTTAAAACAGTTATATTTTTCCCCAAGAATAAAGATAAAAAAAACAGTTTTGGATTTTCCGTTATTTTTATTGTTAGTTAATGTTGTCCTTTCTACATTTTTCTCTTTTTATTTTCATAATAGTTTGCTTGGATTAATTAAATTTATAACTTATTTTTTAGCTTATTTTCTTTTGATTAATGCTACTTCGCTGAAACCAATGAAATTTCTTAAAGTTTCTTACCAGAGCATTATAATTATTGGGGTAATACTATCTTTTATTGGTATATATCAATATTTTACCGGAAAAATAGTTCAGGCTACTTTTCCAAATAAAAATTTCTTAGCAGGTTACTTAGTGATAGGAATAGCAGTGGGGATGAGTAATTTATTTTTGAGACAATCGCAATTTTGGTTCTCTTCTAATTTGTCTTTTAAAAATTATGATGAATATAAAAGAGAAAAATTAAAACCTGAAAGTTTGAAGATTTCTTTTATTATTTATTATCTTGGAACGATTAGTTTAATGATTATTTGTTTGATTTTTACTCATTCACGGGGAGGTTTATTTTCTCTTTTCATTGTTCTTTTGTTTGTTTTTGGACTGAGATTTAAAATTTGGGGGATTATAAGTGTTTTAGTGACGGGATTGATTTTCTTTATTGTTTTTCCGGAAACATCTTTAATGAAATTGTTTAAAATGGGAACTATAGATCCGTATGTTTATCAAAGGCCCAATATTTGGAAGTCAGCTATTGCCATAATAAAAGATAATCATTTTTTAGGTGTAGGATTAGGAAATTTTGAACTGGGTTTCTATCGACATAATTTCCCGGTAGAAGATGTTTTTGCCCGTTATGGGAAATATACACGTTTTGCTCACAATGAAATATTACAAATTGGTGCGGAATTGGGAATTGCGGCAGTAATTATTGTTTTATGGATGATTAATTTGTTTTTTAGAGAAGGGATAAGACTCTTAAATAAAAACGATAATATAAATGATAAATATGTTATAACTGCGATGTGTGGTATTGTAGCAATCTTGAGTCATAGTTTGGTGGATTTTAACTTGCATTTACCGGCTATGGTGTTTCCTTTATTATTATTTGCATGTACAATAGCAAATTTTAGTAGTAATTCTTTTTACAAAGTAGCGTATAGAAAGAGTATTTTTTTTGTAATCCAGGGGGTAATTTTTTGTTTAATATTCTTTATAATAATGATTTTTTTAGGTGATTTTTATTCGCAGAAGAAAAACTGGAAAAAAGCAATTTTTTATAATCCTTTAAACGCTAATTATTACAAAAAATTAGGTGATTCTTTTTTATGTAAATATAAGAATCGGGAAGTACCGGAAAAATATTTACAGCCGGAAATTTTACGAGCGTATAAAAAAATGGTACTACTCAATTCCCATGAATCTTATTACCACAATCAATTAGGGCGGTTTTTTTATGAAATCGATTTAAAAAAATTTTTGTCTAATGCTTTGTATGAATATAAAAAGGCTGTTTTTTATAATCCCACAGAACCTTTTTTCCGTTTCCATTTAGCTTCTTTGTATTTCAATGAAGGAAATTATGAAAGAGCCCTTTCTGTTTGGAAGGAGGCAGTATGTATAGAGCCGAATTATATTGCTGCATATTATTGGAGGGGTATTGCTTTTTTAAAGTTAAACAAAGATAAAGAGGCGGAAGAAGAATTTTCGAAAATACTGAAATTGCGGCAGTATGTGCAAGATTTATTTAGCTCTGCCTCTAATTATGAAAAAGCACTTATTAAATTTGATTATGCTTTACTGTATAATACAATGGGCTATCAATATTTTAAACGGGATGATTTTAAAAGAGCTCTTTTTTTCTATGAGGAAGCTATAAAAGTTAATCCGGATTTTGCACCGGTTTATAGTAATTTAGGAGGATTATATTTTTCGCGAAAAATGTATAAAAAAGCTAAATTTATGGCAGAAAAAGCATTGCAGCTTAATCCTGACAATAAGATGTATGAAAATAATTTTAAAAAAATAAATAAAAAATATAAATGGTAGAAAAATAAAGGGTTGTGTGAAAATTCTGTTTTTAACCAGGGATGAAGAGAAATGGTTTTTATAATTTTACCTGCCTATAATGAAGGTGCTGTTCTTTCCTTATTGTTTCAATCATTTATTAAAGTAATGGGAGGGAAAGAATATCTTATTATTTTGGTAGATGACGGAAGCACGGATAATACTTTCCAATTAGCTGTAAAATACTCCGGGAAAATTCCTTTGGAAATTATTCAACATCAAAATACTGAAGGGTTGGGGAAGGCAATAAAGACCGGAATATTTAAGATTATTAATGGTATTAAGGATGGTGATATTGTTATTACCCTCGATGCTGATAATACTCATAATCCGGAATTAATCTTGTCGATGGAAAAAGATTTAAAAAAGGGTAGTGATATAGTAATTGCTTCGCGTTATCAAATAGGGGGAAGAGAAATCGGTTTATCTCTTCATCGATGTTTTTTGAGTAAAATAGCAAATATACTGTTTAAGATATTATTTCCATTAAAGGGAGTAAGAGATTATACCTGTGGATATCGTGCTTATAAGGGGTGGGTGCTTAAGGAAGGATATCGACTGTGGGGGGAGGATCTCATAGAAGAAAATGGTTTTACCTGTATGGCAGAACTCTTGATTAAATTGTCGCAAATTTCTGTTAATATTAGTGAAGTTCCGCTTGTTTTGAGATATGATTTGAAAAGAAGTAAAAGTAAAATGAAAATAATAAAAACTATTTTACAATATTTTTTATTTATTCTAAAAACTAAATTAGGGCTTACTGAAAAATGCAAATCCGCCTAAGGCGGAGCACTCTTTGTACAAAATCACCAAAAACTTTGTACTTTTGATTGCATATAAATTTTTCAGTAAGCTTTAATTATGCAGATATTGAAAAAATTACACCGATTTTGTCATCTAAGTTTTAATCTGTGTAATCTGGTTTCTAATCTGTGAAATCAGGGACTGCTGGGTTTTTCAGCAGACCCTAAATTAAAACTTTATAAAAAAAATTCTTAAAAACACTTAATTTTCTTATTAGTAACTAATAAAATAATAGTCAATGAGTTAGAATTTGTTTGTTTTATACGGCGAAAGAGAAGAAAACTTATGAGAGCAAAAGATATAAGATTGTTTTGTTTTATTTCTTTGTCATTAATTATTATATTTTTTTCTAAAATCTTATTTAAGCCATGTTGTTTTTTTATTCAGGATATTTTATATCAATTTCATCCCTACCGTGTTTTTGCACAGGAAAGCATAATTAAAGGGACATTACCGTTGTGGAATCCTTATATCTATTCGGGGATGCCTTTTTTAGCCAATCTGCAATCATCCTTATTTTATCCTTTTACCATATTATTTTATCTTTTTAATTTTCCCTTAGCCTATAAAATTTTTGTAGGATTACATCTTTTTATGGGAGGGTATTTTTTTGCTTTGTTAATGAAGAGTTTATCTAATGAAAATTTTTTTACTAAACGGATATCGAGAATTGCCATACTTATTTCAGTGTCATTGTTTATGTTTAATGGATGTATGAGTACCCGCTTACAATTTTTAAGTATTTTAGGAGTAATAATATGGATTCCTTTAATTGTGTTGTTATTTAGGAGAGGGTTAAAAGATAAAAAAATCATATTGTTTTTAGCGTTAAGTTTGAGTTATCAATTTTTTTCCGGGCATATTCAATATCTGATATATACAATATTAATTTTGCTTTTCTATGCTTTTTTTGAAATATTTATCTTTAAAAAGGGCAGGGCCGAAAACAATTTAATCAAAGTTGGATTTATTTTTATTTCCGGGGGTTTTTTAAGTATTGTCTTTTCTTTTATTCAGTTTTTCCCTTCGTTAGAATTTTTAAATCTTTCCGTGCGGGGAGGAAAGGGATTTGATTATGCTATGGCATCTATTTGGTCTTTTTCTTTTCAGCGAATAATAACTTTTATTAGGCCTTTTTTATTTGGTAATCCACTAATCGAAAAATGTTGGGGGGAAGGGCAGTTTTGGGCAACTTGCGTTTACATAGGATTATTACCCTTTTTATTTTCATTGTTTTATTTGCTTTTCAAACGAAAAGATAAGACCGTATGTTTTTTTAATTTTTGTTTAATTTCCTGCATAATTTTAGCTTTTGGTTATTATACCCCTGTTTATTATTTATTGTATCGTAATTTTTTCTTTTTTCGATGGATTCGTTATCCGGTAACCTTTATGTTTTTGTCTGTATTTTTTTTGTGTATTGTTAGTGGATTAAGTATTGATTATTTAACCGGATACGTATTAGGATTTTTTGGTAAAACAAACAATATTGCAGGGATGAAAAAAAAACAATTATGGGTAAAGGGTATAATTTTTATTGTCATAATAATTGATTTGTTTATTTTTGGAATAGGACAAAATCCTGTTTTAAATAACTCTTTTTTCCTTTCTAAAGGGGAAAAAATTGAATTTTTAAAAAAGGATAGAAGTTTCTTCCGTTTTTTTTTAACGCCGAATATTTCTAAAGTGAGAGATGGGGAAGGCATAACCACTTTACATGCCTGGATAAACCTGAAAGATAATCTTTATAGTAATATAAATGTGCCTTTTCATCTTTTTAATTTAAGGGGACAGGATATAAGGATAAAATACTTTGATGAATTTTTAGATACGATTGTTTTTGCGGGTTCAATGGAAATAATTGATAAACTTTTGGATTTGGTTAATGTTAAATATTTATTTAGCCCTTTGTTTGCTCAGGACGGTTATAAAAAAGTGAAAAATGGGAGAATAAGCATTTATCAGAATGTTGATTTTTTTCCTCGGGCGTTTTTTGTAAATAAGGTTAAATTTTTACCGGAGAAGGAAATATTAAAATATATGAAGAGTCATAATTTTAATCCGTTGGAAGAAGTAATATTGGAACAATCTAATGTTCAAAGGACAAAAGGGCAAGAACATGTTTTTTTTAATGAGGTAGAATGCCGGAAAAAAAGTAAGGGTGAGATTGCAATTACTAAGTATGAGTCAAATAAAGTTGAAATTAAATGTGTTTTAAAAAAGTCTGCCTGGCTTGTTTTAACTGATGCCTATTATCCGGGATGGAGGGTTTATGTCAATGGAGTAAAGAATCAAATATATAGAGCAAATTATTGTTTTAGGGCGATATATTTGTCTCAGGGGAAGTCGACAGTAAAATTTTTTTATGAAATTCCCTGTGCCTTTAGGATAGGCTTATATGTGACAATTATTTCTATAATTTTATTGTTAATTAAAATGAAAAATACGGCTTGTTTATGGTGTAAAGCAAAATAATTTTTATGGCTTGATTAGATATTTTTATATGGAGATAGAGTAAATGATGATGAAAAAAGAAGGTTGTTTTATAGTTGCTTTAAATGTTCTAATTATCTTTTTTTCGGCAAAAATTCTTTTTATGAAGCGAATTTTTTTCCTGGGTGACACAATGTATTCCTTTCAATCCTGGTGGTCATTTAATACGGAAGGAATAAGAAAAGGAATAATTTATCTATGGAATCCATACTTATGCAATGGACAGGCATTTATTGCTAATATTCAAACTGCTTTGTTTTATCCGGCTACACTTTTATTTTATATATTCGGTTTTACTTTAGGTTGTAAAATGTTTGTTTTTTTTCACTTATTTTTTACCGGACTATTTATGTATCTTTTAGCCAGGAAATTAAAAATTACTAAAGAAAGTTCTTTCATTTGTGCTTTTATTTTTAGTTTTGGGGGATATTTTTTAGTACAAATTGAGTTTTTTAGTGCAATGGGTTCTTATATATGGTTTCCGTTGATATTTTTGTTTTTAAAAGAAAGCTTAGAAAACAAACAAAAAATATTTTTTATCGTTGTTTCAGGAATTACTTTGAGTTTTCAGTTTTTTAGCGGATACACGCAAATATTACTTTATACGGTAGTTGCTTTATTTCTATATGTTCTATTAAAATCGGTTCAAAAAACAAGTGCCGGAAAAAAATATTTTTTAATTTTTTTTATAATCGGAATAATAGGCCTTACTATTTCTTTGGTTCATTTTCTCCCTGTTTTAGAAGGAGTATTTTATTCTTCCAGGGCAAAAGTATCTTTTAGTGATGCCGTTAATTGGACTTTACCTCCTTTATTTTTAATTAAATTTATATTACCTTCTTTATTTGGTAAAACTTGTGCTGTATTTTTTTCCGAAAATCCTTTTGGTAATGTTTTTTGGGCAATTAGACAATATTGGCTTACTACTTTCTATATAGGAGTGTTGCCTTTATTTTTTTCTTTAACAGCATTGATTTTTAAGCACGAAAATAAATTATGGTCATATCTTTTTTCGTTATTAATAGTTTCTTTAATTTTTGCGTCAGGTAAAAATCCTTTCTTTTATCTTTTTTTCTTCTGTAATCCTTTAGCCCGTATTTTTACTCATTATGCTTCCTTTATATATTTATCGGTTTTTTCTTTAATTTTATTATGCGGAATAGGAATGGATTATTTTCTGTATGAGAAAAACAGATTATTTTTTTTATTTATTAAAATATGTTTTATAACTGCATTGTGTTTTGTTTTTGTTTTTATAATTTTTGGGATGAAAGAGAAGTTTTTGTTATTTACCCCTGTTCAACAGGAATGGTTATTGAGAAATGTTTTTGTTTTTTTTATTTTTCTAACGAGCAGTTTGATTTTGTTCTTTTTGAAGGGGAAAATTTCTATTCCTTTGCTTAAAGTGTTGGTTATTACTTTTATTATAGTGGATTTATTTATGTTTGGAATAAACATAAATCCCACTATCGGAGATTGGTTTTTCAAGGAAAAGCCTGCTAATTTAAAATTTATAAGAGAAAGAAACGATTTTTCGCGTATTTTTTTTACTCCCCAGGCACAAACGAATCGGATTATGGTGGGGGATGTTTATCAAAAAGCATATAAAAGTCTACGGGATGCCCTGCAGGCAAATATAGGATTACCATATCATGTTTTTTATGTTTATGGTTATGATTTTATTCCTATTGCCTACTATAAAAGTCTTTTATATAAAATGAAGGGAAAAAGCCCCATTGTTGCTGATACTAAAATGATGGATGTTTTAGGAGGACGGTATGTTTTTTCTTATCAGGATTTAAATTCTCAAAAATTAAAGTTAGTGAGGAATGATAAGGTAAAAATTTACGAAAATGAAGATTGTTTCCCCCGGGCTTTTCTTGTATCGGAAGCAAAGATTTTACATCGAAAAAAAATATTAGATTATCTGATGAGTCCTGAATTTAAACCTCGCCGGGAAGTAGTGCTGGCAAAAAATGCTATTACACAAAAAGGGGAAATAACGGATAATAAATCTGAAAGAAAATACAATCCGGAATGTCTGAATGGTGCGGATAATGTTAGGATTACGGACTATCAATCCAATAAAGTAAAAATTCAGGCTAATTTAAGACAAAACAGCTGGTTGATTTTAACTGATACTTATTATCCCGGCTGGCAGGTTTATATAAACGGAAAAAGAGATAAAATCTATCGGGCAAATTATGCTTTACGGGCAGTATATTTAAACAAAGGAACAAATAAAATAAACTTTATTTATAAACCGGTAACTTTTAAAATAGGACTTTATTTTACTTTATTTATATTGTTTGTTCTGGCAGGTTGGGGAACTAAATTTTGTTTTAAGCTTTATTAGTTTTTATCTTGTTTTTTAATCCCTTTTTTGTTATTATCAAAAAAAGAGTAGTGAGAAAAATAACGAGAGAGGTTCGAAATGATTAAAACAAAAATTCCGTTGATAAATTTAAAGGCTCAATACAAATCAATTAAAAAAGAAGTAGACATTGCCATTCAAAGGGTTGTGGATAGTACTTGTTTTATTCTTGGTCCTGAAGTGGAATCATTGGAAAAAGAAATTGCCTTGTATTGTGGTGTTAAATTTGCTGTTGGGGTAGCATCCGGTACGGATGCTTTGATTCTTTCTTTGATGGCGTATAATATTGGTCCCGGAGATGAGGTAATAACCGTACCGTTTACTTTTGCGGCTACTGTAGAGGCAATAATTTTGCGAGGGGCAAAACCTGTTTTTGTGGATATAGATTTAAAAACTTATAATATCGATGTAAAGAAAATAGAAGAAAAAATAACTGCAAGGACAAAAGCTATAATTCCTGTACATCTTTACGGCCAACCTGCCGAAATGAACTCAATTCTTAAAATAGCCAAAAAATATAAACTAAAAATAATCGAAGATGCTGCTCAGGCAATCGGTGCCCAATATGCGACGGGTGGAAGATATGCGATAAAGGCTCAGAGTGTAAAAAGAAAGAAAGCCGGGGCAATAGGGGATATCGGTTGTTTAAGTTTTTTCCCTTCAAAAAATCTGGGAGGATATGGTGATGGGGGAATGATTCTTACCGATGATAAAAAAACTGCTGTTAAAATTAAGATGTTGCGTCAACATGGTTCAGAAAAAAAATATAGTCATTCTATCATTGGTAGTAATAGCCGGCTGCATGCGTTACAGGCAGCTGTTTTAAGGGTTAAATTAAAATATTTAGATAAATGGCTTGATAAACGGATTGAAATAGCAAAAATGTATAATGATTTATTGAAAGAATCAGGTGTTATTCTTCCTGAGGCAAATAAAGAGATGAAACATGTTTATAATCAATATACTATTCGTTTAAAAAATAGGGACAAGATTAAGCAATTATTAGAAGGAGAAGGAATTGCTACTGCAATACATTATCCCCTGCCTTTACATTTACAGAAGGCATTTAAATTTTTAGGTTATAAAAAAGGTGATTTTCCGCAAAGCGAACAAGCAGCAAAAGAAGTACTGTCATTTCCAATGTGCCCGGAGTTAAAAAAACAGCAGGTAAAATTTATTTGTGAGATAATTAAAGAGAAAATTAATCTTTTGAAAAAGAAAAGATAGGGTTCGAAGGACTATTTGTATCTTTTTTTATTGACAGAATGGAGTTTTCGGCATATAATATGTTTAGAATATTCTAAACGATACAAATAAAGAATGTACATAAGAATTTTTTTCTTTTTGGGTTTGCTAAAGAGATGAATATACAAAATTAAGAAAAGGACTTTATTTATGAATTCTAAACTTAAGGCAGTTGAAGAAGAATTTATTGTGACAATTGGGCAATTAAGCGAGAGTTTGAGTATAAATCGCATAGTTGGCCAGCTATATGCATTGTTATTTTTAAGTCCCGGGCCTTTGTCTTTAGATGATATGGTTGATAAGTTGAAGATTAGTAAAGGTAATGCCAGTGTAAATATTCGGGAATTGGAGAGATGGAATGCGGTAAAAAAGGTATGGATTAAAGGAGAGAGAAAAAATTTTTATCAGGCAAATCTTGATGTTTTAAAAATTGTTATTAATTGTTTTAAAAATGGATTACATCAACGGATGCAAAAAACCACAGAGAGAATTGTGAAAACACAAGGAATGCTCAATAAATCTTCAAATCTTTTTATAAATAAGGAAGAAAAAAATATTGCGGAAATATATCAGGATAGATTAAAAAGGATAAAAGAAATATCGGAAAAAACGGAAAATTTAGTAAAAGTTTTATCAGGTTTGGTAGAATAAAAGTATAAATTATCAATAGAAGGAAGGAGAAATAGTGGAATGAATTGGAAAGATAAGATTATTTTGCTTACCGGAGGAACGGGTTCTTTTGGTCAGAAATTTACCGAGATAATGCTTAAAAAATACAATCCGAAACTTATAAGAATTTTTAGCCGTGATGAACTTAAACAGTATGAAATGGAGCGGAAATTTAAGTTTGATAAACGTTTAAGGTTTTTAATCGGGAATATAAGGGATAAAAATAGATTGTCCAGGGCGATGGATAATGTGGATATAGTGGTGCATACTGCTGCTCTCAAACAGGTCCCTGTTTGTGAGTATAATCCTTTTGAAGCAATCCAGACGAATGTTATTGGGGCACAAAATGTTATAAAGGCTGCAATAGATTGTAATGTTAGTAAAGTGATAGCATTAAGTACAGATAAAGCAGTGAATCCCATTAATTTATATGGGGCGACAAAACTGTCTATGGAAAAGATATTTGTTGCTGCTAATTCTTATGTGGGGAAAAATCAAAGAACCCAGGTAAGTTGTGTACGTTATGGTAATGTTTTAGGTAGCAGAGGTAGTGTATTGCCTTTATTTAGAAAACAGAAGTTAAAAGGTGTAATTACTATAACGGATGAAAGAATGACTCGATTTTGGATGACCCTTGAGCAAGGAGTAAAATTTGTTATCAAGTCTATTGGAATGATGCAAAAAGGGGAAATTTTTATTCCTAAAATGCCGAGTATGAAAATTGTTGATCTGGCTAAATTAATTGCGCCTAAATGCAAAATAAATATCATGGGTATAAGACCCGGAGAAAAGATACATGAGTGTCTTTTAACGGAATATGAAGCTATACATTCAGTTGAATATGAGAATTTTTTTATAATTAAACCGGAATGGAAATTCTGGAAATTTAAGTTACCCGCTGGTGGAAAAAAATTACCGGAAGATTTTAGATATACAAGTGATAAAAATAATTCATGGCTTAGTTGTGAAGAATTAAAAGAAATGGTACAAGATTTATGAAAAAGAAAAGTTTCATTCCTTATGGAAGACAATGGATAGATAAATATGATATTGAGGCTGTAGTGAAAGTTTTGGAATCAGATTGGATTACACAGGGTCCAAAAGTTGAAGAATTTGAGAAAAGTTTAAGCCAGTATTGTGGTTCTAAGTTTGCAGTTGTTGTTTCAAGCGGTACAGCAGCATTACATATAGCTTGTTTAGCGGCTGGAATTAGTAAGGATGATGAAGTTATTACTTCACCGATAACATTTCTTGCCAGTGCAAATTGTATTTTGTATTGTAGTGGAAAACCGGTTTTTGCTGATGTTCAAAAAGATACAGTTAATATTGACCCGGGAGAAATAGTAAAAAAAATTACTAAAAGGACAAAAGCGATTATTCCTGTTCATTTTGCAGGACATCCTGCTGATATGGGAAAAATCTATAAAATTGCTAATAAGTATAATTTAATGATAATTGAGGATGCCTGTCATGCATTAGGTGCCCGGTATAAATCAAATGATAAATGGATAAAAGTAGGAAAGTGTAGCCATTCCGATATGACCGTTTTTAGTTTTCATCCTGTAAAATCAATTACTGTGGGTGAAGGGGGAGCGATTTTAACAAATAGAAGGGATTTGTATGAAAAACTTTTGATGTTTCGTAACCATGGAGTGACAAAAGAGAGTTCAAAGTTTAAATTTAAAAATTCAAATTTAAATGGAGATTGGTATTACGAGATGCAGGAATTGGGTTTTAATTACCGCATTACTGATTTCCAGTGTGCTTTAGGAATAAGTCAGTTAAAAAAATTGGATAGATTTATCGAAAAAAGAAGAGAAATAGTCAAAATTTATAGTGAAGAACTTTCAGAAATTAAAGAAATTGAGTTGCCTGTTGAAAGAAATTATGTAAAGTCCTCTTGGCATCTTTACTACATTAGATTAAAAAATTTTTTAAAAAGAAAAATTGTCTTTGAAAAATTGCAGAAATTAGGCATTGGTACGCAGGTACATTATATTCCCATTCATTTACAGCCATATTACAGAAAAAATTTAGGATATAAAAAAGGAAATTATCCAAATGCAGAGAGATATTATAATGCAACAATAACTATACCATTATTTTTTGGTTTGAAGAAAAACAAAATTAAAAACATTATCCAAAAAATAAAAAAGGTTTTTAGCTATGTTTAAAGAAAAAGATATAAGACCAAAAGCAACTGAAAAACTAGTAGCAAAGTTAAGATTGAAGGATATAAAAACAAATTTTTTAGATAATAGAGGGAATATTATAAATAATTATTTTTTAGAAGTCGGATGTCCTTCATGCGGAAGAAAAAACAATCCTGAAGAATTTATGAAGGAAAAATTCAGTTTTAAACGTTGTAAATGTTGTAATACACTGTATGTTTCTCCAAGACCTACGGTTTATAGATTACTTAAATATTATAAGTATTCAAAATCAATTAAATTTTTCACAAAGGAGATTTTGGAGAAAACAATCAATGTAAGAAAAGAAAAAATTTTTAAACCCAGAGCGGAAAAGGTTATTTTTTATACTAAGAAATTAAATACTGAGAAAGAACAACTTATAGAAATTGGAGGAGGGAATGGAATATTTCTTGAAGTTATGAAGGGGATGAGAGATGGGTTTAAAAACTTACTAAATATCGAACCTTCAAAAGAAGGGGCAAGGTTGACGAAAAACAGAGGGTTTAATGTTATAAATGATTTTGTTGAAAACGTAGAAAAATTAAGAGCGGATTGCATTTGTGCATTTGAGCTTATTGAACACATATTTGATCCTTTAAGTTTTTGCAGTAAGGTAAACAATTTATTAAAGGAAAATGGAATTTTTATTATGACAACCCCTAATATTGAAGGTTTTGATTTAATGCTTTTGGGTAAAGATTCCGATAATATTGCTGCCCCAAATCACCTAAATTATTTTAATCCTAAATCAATAAAGATGTTGCTAAAAAAAACTGGGTTTAAAGTGATTAATGTAGAAACACCCGGAATATTGGATGTGGATATTATTAAAAACAAGTTTAAAAGAGGGTATAATATTAAAGATAGATTTATTTCTTTTCTACTAACCAAAGATCAGAGATTTTTGGATAATTTTCAGTGCTTTTTACAACAAAATAATTTAAGTAGTAATATGTGGATTGTAGGTAAAAAGATATGAAATTTTTAATAATTGGCTGTGGCTCAATTGGTAAACGACATATTAATAATTTAATAAAGCTTAAAGTGGGTGAAGTATTTGTCTTTGACATAAATAAAGAAAGACTTAATGAAATAATCGTCATAGGTTCAAAAATTAGAGTTTTTAATAATTTGCAGAATGTTTGGAATGAAAGACCGGATGTTGTGTTTATCTGTGTTCCTACCTCCTTACATATAAAATATGCAATAGAAGCAGTAAAAAAAGGGTGTCATATTTTTATAGAGAAACCCTTGTCACATAATCTTATAAATATAAATAAGCTGATAAAAATTGCAAAGAGAAAGAAACGGATTACAATGGTTGGTTGTAATATGAGGTTTTATTGGGCGATTAAGAAAATTCATGATTTACTCGAAAAGGATGTAATTGGCAGGGTAATTTCTGCAAGAATAGAGACTGGACAATATTTGCCAGACTGGCGTCCATGGGAAAATTATTAAGAAATGTATTCGGCAAAAAGAAATTTGGGTGGTGGTGTCGTTTTGGATACTATTCATGAGATTGATTATGCAATGTGGTTTTTTGGAGAGGTTGCAAAAATTTCTTCAATATATGGTAAATTAAGTAGTCTTGAAATAAATACAGAGGATATAGCCGAGGTGTTGCTTAAATTCAAAAAAGGTGTAATTGCTAATATTCATATGGATTATATACAAAGATGTTATTCTCGAAATTGTAAAATCATTGGAGAAGAGGGAACTATATTTTGGGATTTTAATGAAAATTGCATAAAGTTATATTCTGCAAGAATGAAAAAATGGAAAACTATTTATAAACCTAAAAATTACCAGATGAATCAAATGTATATTGATGAAATAAAATATTTTTTGGATTGTGTAAAAAAGAAACAAAACACATTTAATGATGTCTTCGATAGTCTTAAAACTTTAAAAGTAGCATTGGCTGTAAAGGGAAAGAGAATATATGGCTAAAAAAATAGTTGCTATAATTCAAGCAAGGATGGGTTCTACTAGATTGCCAGGAAAGATATTTATGGATATTATGGGAAAACCGCTTTTTTGGCATTTTGTGGAACGAATTAAAAGAGCAAAAAATGTTGACCGGATGATAATTGCTACTACCAATAAAAAAGAAGACGATGGTATTTGTGAATTTGCTATAAAAAATAATATTCCTTTTTATAGAGGGAAAGAAAAAAATGTTTTAGATAGATTCTATCAAACTGCAATAAAATACAAAGTCAAAAATATCCTTAGAGTTACCTCTGATTGTCCTTTAATTTCGCCTGAAATTGTTGATAAAATTATTTCTGAATATTTAAAAGGTGGTTATGATTATGTAACCAACACACTTTTATATACCTATCCTGATGGTTGTTCTGTGGAAGTGTTTTCATTCAAGACGATGGAAAAAGCCTGGAAAGAATGTAAAGACCTTATAGATAGAGAACATGTTACACCATATATTAAAAATTCGGGTAAGTTTAAGATTAAAAATGTTGAAAATGAATTCCCCATCGATCCAACAGAATACAAATGGTCGGTAGATCGGAAAGAAGACTTAAAATTTGTAAGAGAAGTTTATAAACATTTATATAAAAATGAAAAAATTTTTTCATACAAAGAAATAATGAATTTATTGAAAAGGCATCCGGATCTTAAACAGATAAATTCAAGAGCAGTTATGAATGAAGGGTATTATAGGAGTTTTTTAAAATTTTCCATGGTTAAGCCTAAAAAAATAAGCATTAAAAATTCTTTAAAATTGAAAAAAAAAGCAAAAAATTTAATTCCGGGATGTAATCAAACATTTAGTAAAGGTCTTTCACAATTTATATCGGGAGTTTCTCCTTTGTTATTAGAAAAAGGAAAAGGAAGTCATATCTGGGATGTTGATGGAAAAGAATATATTGATTTTGCAATGGCTTTAGGTCCGATTATTTTGGGATATAACTACCCGGTTGTTACTGATATAGTAAAGAAAATTTTAGAAAAAGGTACAATATTTACTTTTCCTCACAGATTAGAGATTGAACTTGCTGAATTAATGTGTCATATAATTCCTTGTGCCGAAATGGTCCGGTTTGGTAAAAACGGTTCAGATGCAACCTCTGGAGCAGTGAGACTTGCCCGTGCATATACCGAAAGAAATAAAATTGCTTGCTGTGGCTATCACGGCTGGCAAGACTGGTATATTGGTACGACGACCAGAAATAAGGGGGTTCCTGAGGCGGTTAGAAAATTTACTTTTAGTTTTGAATATAATAAAATAAAAAGTTTGGAAAAAATATTTAATAATAATCCGGGACAGATTGCTTGTGTGATTATGGAACCGGCAGGATTTATAGCGCCTAAGGACAATTTTTTAGAGAGAGTGAAAGAATTAACTCATAGAAATGGAGCATTATTAATTTTTGATGAAATTCTGACTGGATTTCGTTTTGCTTTGGGTGGGGCACAGGAATATTTCAACGTAATACCAGATCTTGCCTGTTTTGGAAAAGTAATGGGAAATGGCTTTCCGATTTCTGCAATTGTAGGCAAAAAAAAATTTATGAAATTATTTGAAGAGGTGTTTTATTCTTTTACCTTTGGTAGAGAGATTATATCTATTGCTGCAAGCATTGCTACTATTAAAGAATTAAAAGAAAAAAAGGTAATAGCTTATTTATGGGAACAAGGGCGGAAGCTTAAGGACGGCTATAATGTGCTTACTAAAGAATTGGATTTGTCCGGTATTACCAAATGTATAGGGTTTCCTTCCAGGACAATTATTACTTTCAAAAATAAAAAAGGAAAAGAAGATTTAGTTCTTAAAAGCCTTTTTCAACAGGAATGTATTAGTCGGGGGATTTTATTTGCCGGGAATCATAATATTTGTCTTGGCCATTCAAAAAAAGACATTGAGTATACTTTAAGGGTTTATAGTACGGTTTTACAAATCATAAAAGATGCAATTAAAAAAAATAAAGTCGGTAAAATGTTGAAAGGAAAACCGATTGAAGCGGTGTTTAGAAAAGCTTAGAAATACCTGTTCGGAAGTTTAAAAATCAGCTTAAATAGTGGATGAGATGCAGAATGAAAGTATTAATAGTTACGGAAGGCGGTAAAAATATAGGCTTTGGGCATATAACAAGATGTGTTTCTTTATGTCAGGCGTTTGCTGAAAAGGGAATAACAGCTGAATTTGTGATTAACGGTGACGATACTGTTGTAGATTTACTAAAAAATGAAGAATACTTATTATTTGATTGGATTAAAAATAAGAATAAATTACTTGAAATAGCAAAAGGTGTGGAAATTATTATTGTTGATTCTTATCAGGCAGATATTTCATTTTATAACGATATATCTAAGCTGGTAAAAATACCTGTTTATATAGATGACACCAAGCGACTGGATTATCCAAAAGGAATAGTTATAAATGGTTCAATTTGTGCAGAAGAACTTGCTTATCCCGGGAAAGAAGGGACAGTCTATCTTTTGGGACATAAGTATATATCTTTACGAAAGGAATTTTGGAAAGTTTCAGAAAAATATATTAATAAAAATATCAGTAGTGTGCTGATAACTTTCGGCGGTGATGACAGAAGGGATATGACACCAAAGATTTTAAAAATTTTAAATGAAAAATATCCAGAATTTATAAAGAATGTTGTTATAGGTAAGGGATTTGATAATCTACAGGAAATAAAATATCTAAAAGATAGAAAAACTAATTTAATATATTATCCGGATGCTGAAACAACGAAGGAAATAATACTCGAATCCGACATTGCTATTTCTGCTGGTGGTCAGACACTATATGAGCTTGCAAGGGTTGGAGTACCAACGATAGGAATTTGTTTTGCTGAAAATCAAAGATTAAATTTAGAAGGGTGGCAGAAAAAAGGATTTATAAAATATATTGGCTGGTATGATGATGAAAAATTATTGAAGAAAATGATAGATGCAATTAATAAATTTATTCTTCATAAGGAAAGAGTTAAAAGTAGCGAAATAGGAAGAAGGTATGTAGATGGAAAAGGTGTACACAGGGTAGTGGACAGGATTTATAAATATTATCAAAAGGGTAATAGATAAAAATGAAAGTAATATTTATGACTGGAGGAGGCGGGGCAGGTACTATTGCTGCGACAAGATATTTAAAACGTTTGGGTAAATACAGAGTTATTCTGGGTGACATGAATAATTGGGCAGCAGGATTGAAATTTGCTGATAAAGCTTATATTTTGCCAGCAGGTAAAGACGAAAAATTCATAGAAGTTGTGAGAGATATTATTAAAAAAGAAAAAGTGGATATTTTTGTTCCTTTAGTTGACGAAGAAATATTAAAATCCTATATGTTAAAAGATGAGTTTCCAGATTTGGTAATTTTACTTCCTGAGTATGATTTTGCAAGAATTGCTTTAGATAAATGGCTTTTAATCAAAAAATTTAAGAGATTTGGTTTGCCTTGTCCAAAGACTTATTTGGCTGTTAATGAATGCGAGGATTTAGGCTATCCTCTTATTGCTAAACCAAGGAGAGGTAGAGGGAGTAGAAATGTAGTCGAGATAAAGTCTAAAGAACAAATAGAAGCGTATAAAGTCTTAACAGGTTTATCCAATAAAGAGATTTTAATCCAAGAAAAGATAGAAGGGAGAGAATTTACAGTTTCAGTAATTGTTAATAAGAATGGGGATGTATTAGCTGTTGTTCCCAAAGAAATAATTTATAAAAAAGGAATAACAGTGGCAGCTGTTACAAGGAATATCAATAATATTCAAGATGTTGGCGTTGAGATTCAAAAAAAGTTGAAACCAAATGGTCCTTTTAATATGCAACTTATTTTAAGAAATGATGGAATGCCTATTATATTTGAAATAAATCCAAGATATTCCACAACTATTGCACTTACTATGGAAGCAGGTATTAATGAGATAGACATATTAATAGAGAATAAGGCATATTTAGGAAGGCTATTAGCTTTTAGAGAAAATTTGGTTATGACTCGTTTTTACGATCAATTATACTTTGAGGAGAAATAAGTTGAATATTTTGATAACAGGTGGTACAGGTTTTTTAGGTTCTACTTTAGCAAAAAAGATATTGGATAATAATAATATTAAATTTTTAACAAGAGGACTTGAGACAAATTATTTAACAACAGAAGAAGTTAAACTGTTTAACTTTGTGAGATGCGATATTAGAGATAAAGGTTCTTTAAAGAAGGCCTTATCCTCTGATATAGATTTAGTCATCCATAGTGCAGGGATGGTTAAAATTCTACCAAGTAGGAGATGTCCTGACGATCTCATAGAAACTAATTTGAATTCAACAATAAACTTAATAGAAATAATGATTGATAAGGGTATAAAGAATTTCCTTTTTTGTTCATCTATGACAGTTTATGGAGTTGAAAATGATATTCCCATAAAAGAAGACGGTATATTAGAGCCAGTTCATTTTTATGGACTTTCAAAAAAATGGGCTGAAGAGGCTATTATAAATTATGTACGGCAAGGGAGAATAAATGTTTTAATCTTAAGGTATCCAGGTTTATATGGCTATCCTCGAAGATATGGCTATATGTATAATATAATAAAGAATTTACTAAAAAATGAAAATATAACTATTGATACTACAGGATTGAAATTTTGGGAAACCATGAATATAGAGGATGCAGTAGAAATAACAAAAAAAATTTTGGATATATGGAAATGGAATAAAGATTATGAGATTATGAATTGTTCATATGGAGAGGAAATAGATTTTGTTGCTACAGTTTTTAGAATTAAAGAAATTGTTAATTCTAACTCCGTCATAGAAGTAAAAAAACCATTGGATTATGTTAAATTTTACTTAGATAATTCTAAATTGAAGAAATTGATTGATTTTAATTATAATTTTGAGAGAAGTTTAAAAAGATTTTTAGAAAAGTATAAAAAATGGATATAGAAATGAAATATGTTATAGGTGACATTCATGGTGAATATGAAAAATTGAGTGAGTTAATAGGTTATTTGGAAAAAGATGCTACGGAATATATATTTTTAGGAGATTATATAGATAAAGGAAGAAAAATAAGAGAAACAATTGATTTGTTAATTGAGCTTGATAAATCAAAAAAATGTACTTTTCTTATAGGTGATCATGAATATGCTTGGCTACAATATCTTAATGGGAATGAGAGGTTCTTGGATTTTCTATTAAATTATGGTGGAGTTCAAACACTGGAAAGTTACTTTGGAAGAAGGTTTACAATGGAGGAAGCAAAGCTTATGTTGACTAATAAGAAAACTATACAAGAAATTTTAAAAATACATATAGAATTTTACTTAGATTTACAATTTTATTATGAAGTTAATAATGAATTTATTTGTGTTCATGCAGGTATAAATCCCCAAAATAAAGATATGCCATTAGAGTTTCATAATAAGGAAGAATTAGTTTTTTTAAGGAATAAATTTATACATTCAAAATTCCTTTTTCAGGGAAGAAAAATAATATTTGGACATACGGCATTTAAGGAACCATATGTTGATGCGTATAAGGTTGGCATTGATACGGGAGCGTCTTATGGCGATATAGGTTATGGAAATTTAGTTGCATTTAATATTACCATAAAAGAATTTGTTAATCATAAAGGTGAAGTCAAAAGATTGTAAATGTTGAAAATAATATATGACGAGAGAAGATATGGTTTATTACAATAAACTATGGCAGAAGAAAAAGTTAAGATTAGGTCGTTTGTTTATACAAGAGATAATTTTTGAGAATTTTCAGATTCTTTTTTTTGAAAATATTAAAATCTGATTTTTTAAGTATTGTAAATATTAAGATAGGTATATAATTTAAGAAAGATTTGTAGGAGTAGGGACTGTTTGCAAATCATGTATATTTGGAAGTTATCGGAAATAATGTAATTCTAATACGATGCTTTATTGCTATTTGAGGTACAACACGATATGTCCCTAAGTTCTTAAAAAGGAAAGCTAAGAGTCTGCTATATATTTTTAAAAAATAATAATAGGAGAATTCATATGAGGCAAAAAATTTTGACTGTTGTTGCTCATCCCGATGATGAAGTATTGGGTTGTGGAGGAACTATTGCCAAACTTACAAAAGAATGTGAAATTCATACTTTAATCTTGGGAGAAGGAATTACTTCTCGTTTTGAAAATAGAGAGGATGGGCGTAAAAGTAAAGAATTTGAGAAAATAAAAATATCTATTGATAAAGTAGCAGAAATACTTGGAATTAAAAAAACTTTTGTTTTTGACTTTCCCGATAACATGTTTGATAGTGTGGCATTATTGGAGATAGTTAAAGTTGTTGAAAAAGTAAAAAATGAAGTTAAGCCCGATATAGTATATACCCATCACAGAAATGATTTGAATATTGATCATAGAATAACTTATGGTGCGGTTTTAACCGCATGTCGCCCGAAAAGAAAGGAAACGGTTAAAGAGATATATTCTTTTGAAATACTCTCTTCTACAGAGTGGAATTATCCAAATACATTTAGTCCAAATCTTTTTGTAGATATCAATGAGAGTATTAAAAAAAAGATTGAGGCATTGGGGTGTTATGATACTGAGTTAAGAGATTTTCCACATCCAAGGTCAGAGGAAACGATTAAGAGTGTTGCAAAACGATGGGGAAGTGCGGTTGGATTAAATTACGCAGAGGCATTTGAATCAGTGAGAATTATAAAATGAAGGATAATATTATATTAAATAAGGTAACCGATGATGATTGTAAATATCTTTGGGTGTGGAGAAATGACCCTAAGATTCGGAATTTTTTTTTTAATACCGGGGTAATACCCTGGGAAGAACATAAAAAGTGGTTTTATTCAAAGATTAAAGATACAAATACAAAAATATATATTGTGCAGCAAGGGGAAAATAAAGTTGGCGTTATTAGATTTGAAATAGAAAAAGATTCTGTAAAAGTAAGTGTAAATCTAAATCCTGAATTTTTTGGTAAAGGTTTAGGTTCAAAAATTATAAAACTTGGGACAGAGATATTCTTGAAAGAAACAAAAACAGAAAAGCACATAATCGCCAAAATTAAAAAAGATAATATTGCTTCACAAAAAGCATTTGAGAAAGCAGGGTACCTTTTAATTGGTAAGAGGGGAAATGTGAGAATAATAGTCTTGAGTTATTATAAAAAAACCGTTTTTAGTTGTAAGAAGGACGATTATGAAACTTAGAATTAGTGGTAATCGGTTTATCGGAGACAATTGTCCTGTTTTTATTATAGCAGAAATTTCTGCAAATCACGGTCAAAATTTTAATCGGGCCGTAGCATTAATAAAAAAAGCAAAAAAATCTGGTGCGGATGCAGTGAAATTTCAAACCTATACTCCAGATATTCATACTATAGATGTTAACAATAAATATTTTAAAATAAAACACCCCGTGTGGGGAGGTCAAACCTTATACCAGTTATATGAAAAAACATATACTCCTTGGAAGTGGTTTAAGAAATTAAAAAAAGTATCTGATGATTTAAATATTATCTTTTTTTCTACTGCTTCTGACAAAACTGCTGTTGATTTATTGGAAGAACTTAAAGTTCCAATACATAAAATTTCCTCTTTCGAGTTAGTTGATTTATCGTTGATAGAATATGCCGCGAAAACAAAGAAGCCATTAATTTTATCAACAGGTATGGCAACTCTTTCAGAAGTAAAAGAAGCAGTTAAAACAGCAAAAAATGCCGGAGCCAGAGATATAATTTTATTAAAATGTGTAAGCAGTTATCCTGCAAAAGCGGAAGAAATGAATTTAAGAACAATTTCTGATATGAGCAAGCGGTTTAATTTGCCTGTGGGAATTTCTGATCATACTTTAGGCATAGAGGTATCAATTGCGGCTGTTTCTTTAGGAGCAGTAGTGGTTGAAAAGCATTTTACCTTATCCAGAAAGATAAAAACTCCAGACAGTTTTTTTTCAATAGAGCCCAATGAATTTAAAAATATGGTGGATAATATAAGAAAGGTGGAAAGAGCGTTAGGGACGGTTCATTATGGATTAACGAAAGAAGAAGAAAAAAACAGGATTTTCAGAAGGTCTTTATTTATTGTTAAAGATATTAAAAAGGGAGAGTTTATTACTGAAGAGAATGTAAAAAGTATAAGGCCTGATGCCGGATTGCCACCCAAACACTTAAAATCGATATTGGGAAAGAAAGTTAAGAAAAATATTTTCAAAGGAACCCCATTGAAGATGGATTTAATAGAAGTTTAATCGGTTCAGAATTGAAAATTTTTTCATGGCTGAGGTGTTTATGAAAAAACTATTTAAAAATATGTATTTAGAAGGCAAATATGTAGATAAAGTAGTAATGGGTATTTTGAAAGATGAATTTAAAAAGAGTTTGTCAAAATGTCTATAGATAGAAAAAATATTAGAAATATTTTTATATATATGGTTCCCAAGTTTTTAAGTTATGGAATATTTTTAATTACATTGCCTATTCTGACCAGAATATTAACACCACGCGATTTTGGTATTGTAGCACTCAGTTTGATTTTTCCAACAATGGTAGTGGGCGTTTTTACGTTTGGTTTACCTGCTGCAACTCAAAGATACTATTTTGAATATCGAACAGACAAAGAAAAACTTAATTCTCTTATATTTTCTTCTCAGTTGTTTTTATATGTTTCATTAATTATTTCTACGTTGATCATTTTCTTTTTTAAAGATTTTATATCGAAACTAACTATTGGAAATAGTAAATATGGAATGGCTATATTTATATCTTTTATCACTGCATACTTAGTCCAGATTATAAATTTTTATTTACTTTTATATCAAAATATGGAAAAAGCAACTATTCATTCAATATTTACTATTATACAAGCAATTATTATAGCAATTACCAGTTTACTTTTGGTCTGGTATTTCAAAATGTCTTACATGGGTATGATATATGGCTCATTTATTGGGGCAATTATTGTATGCGGCTTAATGTTTTTTTATTTTAACAAAAATAAAAAATTTAGATTTAACATTAAAATATTAGCGAAAAATATAAAATATGGATTGCAAATAGTACCCAAGACCTTTACCGGTTTTATAAATAAATTTTTTGATAAATATATGTTGAATAATATGTTATCTTTGTCAGTAGTAGGGGTATATAATATAGGTCAAAGTGTAGGAAATGCAGCTTTTGTTTTAATGGGTACTGTTTGGTCTTCCTTTCATCCTGTATGTTACAAAGAAGTTTTTGATAAAGGTAAAGACGGTGCAGTTTCTGTCGGGAAAATGTTTACGATATTTGCCTATATTGCTTTGGTACCTGTACTTTTAATTATCCTTTTTGCTCGTGAATTGGTATATATTATTGCTCCTCCTGCTTATTACGGTTCTATTAATGTAATAATTATTATAGTTTTAGGTATTTCCAGCCAAGTTTTTGGGAAATATTGCGGACTTCCATACGCTTATACTAAAAAAGCATATCTTATATTTTTCATTACTATTATTGGGAGTATTGTTAATGTAGTTGCTAATATTATTTTGATTCCCAGGTTTGGTTTACTGGGTGCATCAATTAGTATGGTGTGTACCTTGTTCAGTGTAAATGGAATACTTGTTTTTTTAGGGCAGAAATTGTATCGAATTAAATACCAATGGTATTTAATTTCAATTATGTATGTAAATGTTTTCGCGGCAGGTTTTTTAATGCTTTACTTGAAAATTAGTGATCATTCATGGGTTTATTTATATAGTATAAAAATTTTTTTGATAATTTGTTATGTTTTTGTAGGCATAAAAAGTGGGGTTTTAACTAAAAATAGATTAAAATACTGTTTGGATTTGTTTAAACAACATAAAAATATTTCATAAAAAAAATTATTATGCATGGTATCGGAAGGTGAAAATGAAAGGTGTAAATGTAATTTATATAGATAGACTTTCTTTTTATTCTTTGATTTCACTTATTTTATCAGGGAAGAAATATTCGCGTATTATTTATTTTAACATTTCTTCAACCGTTAAAAAATTATTGAAAATATTTCTTTTATTTAAAGTTGTCAAAGTAATGCCGGAATTTGTAGAATTTTGTCTTGCGGATATTCTGGATGAGAAAGGCGAATCACAATTTATAAGGATAATAGAAGAGACGAAGATAATTTGCATGAAAATCGGGCAGAAAGAGTTTGTAAATAGCTTTATCATAAAGAATATGGGGAAACATTTTGATATTGATAAACTCTTGATCTATTTTGAAAAAGCGGTTTCTGTTGAGATAGAAGAACCTATTGTGTTTATAAATATAGCTGTCTGGCATGCAAGAAATAAAATATCGGAGAAAGATACATCAATAATGTTTTTTATGGAGAATAGTTTATGGTTTAAATATTTAGCACAATACGCCGGCAGATTTAACATAAGATTGATTAAATATCGGACAATGATAAACTCTTACTATTGGAAAAATTATCTTCTAAAATTAAGAAGAAAAATATTTCCGATGGTAAAGTCGAAATTTTTCAACTCTTTCAATAAAACAATAAAAAAGAAGATAGAACCAAAAGAAAAAATCCCTTTAATATCTACCTGGTATACGGGAAAAACTGTGACCTCCGATAGGAAGAAAAGAAGCGAATTTTTCTATCTCTTATACTCAGAGATTCCATATAATCGCATTTTAGTTCATTTTGAGAGGGATGATATTCCGGTTACAAAAGAGATGGTGGCTGTGATGAAGAAGAATAACCTTAAATTTGTTGCCCTATCGGATAAGGTTAAAAGAACTTGTGATGTACCGGTATGGAATCCTGGCAGCAAGGCAAGGATAGAAAGAAACAAACTTGTAAAGCATCTAATTCGACACTACTTTCGAGAGATTACCAAACTGAAACTTATGCCCTTATTTTACCTCCTTAATATGTATCGTTTTATCCAAAGATATTCTTTCTGGTATGATTTTTTTAGTTCCAATGGTATAAAAATTAATATTAATCCTAATAATTTCTCAAGATTTAATATTCCGATGAATCTTGCTCTAGAAAAAAACGGTGGAATAAGTATGTCTTATCAATGGTCGGATTTGTCATTTTCTTCTATTGGTTTGAGTAGTTGCTCTGATGTATTGTTCTCTTTTGGACCGGCTTATAAATGGATATGGGAGAATTGCAATTCTGTCATAGATAATTTATTATACTGTGGCTATATAACGGATTATTCTTTCAGAGAGGTGAGGAGTGATTCTTTGGAATTAAGGAAACAGTTGTTAGATAAAGGTGTTAAATTTATTATTTGCTATTTTGACGAAAATTCATCGGACCATCGAATGAGTGTAATAACAAATAAAAGAACAACGGACATTTATCGGTATTTTTTAGAAAGAATAGTATCGGATGAGACCTTGGGAATTATTTTTAAACCAAAATATGCCCGGTCGATTTATCAAATAATAGCTCCGATTAAAGATTTGATTGAGCGGGGAAAGGCAACAGGACGATGTATATTCATGGATAAGGGAAGTTATGTAAGCGAATCATACCCTACAGTGGCTGCCCAGGCGTCAGACTTGTGCATCGGACTTTTGTTGAGCGGGACAACGGTATTAGAATCTCACCTTTCCGGGGTTCCTGCGGTATTCCTGGATTTAGAAAAATTATATTCAAACCCTGTCTATCAATGGGGAAGAAGAAAAGTCGTTTTTGACAATCTGGATGAGCTTTTTTCAATAATACAAAAATTCAGAAAAGATCCGGGAAGTGTTCCAGGTTTTGGAGATGTGTCTTCCTGGGTTAGAGACAGAGATCCTTTTAGAGATGGTAAAGCGGCAATGAGGATGGGGCAGTATATTAACTGGCTGCTTGAAAAATTCAATGAAAAAAGGACAAAAGAAGATGCTATCCAATATGCAAACCGAAGGTATACTGAAACATGGGGAAAGGAACGTATCGTTGTCCGGAAATTGGTAATGTCAAAAATTAATTGAAAAAATATGAAAAGTAATTTTCCCCTTTGAAAAAGGGATAAAATTTTCCCCCTTTGAAAAAGGGGGTTAGGGGGATTTAAGGTGTTAAAATACAATGCGAGGTTAAAACACAATTCTCGTCAATTACGCAGGGAAATGACAGATAGTGAGAGGGCATTATGGGCACAGTTACGGGGAAAACAAATTTTGAATGTTCAATTTTATCGGCAGAAGCCCATCGGGGGCTATATTGTAGATTTTTATGCATCTCAACCAAGGATTGTAGTAGAAGTGGATGGATCACAACACGTGGAATTGGATAAGGAGCGGAAAGATAAACAACGAGATATATACTTGAAGAACAAGGGATTATGTGTCTTGCGTTTTAATAATCTACAAGTTTTGC
>JAUVLC010000044.1 GCA_030595925.1 Clostridia bacterium
TTACCTTTTGCTTCTCACCCCTCGCTACACAGCTAACAGACATTTACTGTCTCCTGAACTTTCCTGCCTGTGCGTGTCCGCACGCAGACAGGTCATCAGGATAGTTTACAAAGAACTTATCTTGGCACACACCAATTCAACTAATCTAAACCAATGTAACTCCGCCTTACAGACTGGCGGACAGGCAATTCAACTGTCTTTTAACCGTCTTTATAACTATTAAATGTCTGTTATCTGTTCCGTTCTATCAAACTTTTCATTTCTTTCACTGCTTGATATAATCCAACTAAAACCGCCCGGGCTATTATACTGTGACCAATATTTAAGTCATCTATTCCCTCCATCCCGGCTACAGGAACAACATTTTTATAATCCAATCCATGCCCGGCATTTAATCTTAATCCTAATTTTAAAGCTAAATCTCCTGCCTGCTGCAATCGTTTTAATTCTTTTACCTGAGCATATTTTTCTTTCGCTTCAGCATAAGAACCGGTGTGTAATTCCACGTATTGTGCTTTTATTTCCCTCGATGCTTTTATTTGTTTTAAATCAGGATCAATAAATAAACTCACCACAATCCCTTTCTTTTGTAAAAGAGAAACAACCTTTTTTAGATATTTTTTATTAACACAAACATCCAATCCTCCCTCAGTTGTTAGTTCTTTCCTTTTTTCCGGCACAAGACAAACACTCTCCGGCTTTAATTTACAAGCAATTTTCACTATTTCATCAACTGCAGCCATTTCTAAATTCAATCTGGTTTTTATTGTTTCTTTCAACAAAAAAACATCACGGTCCTGAATATGACGTCTATCTTCCCTTAAATGAACTGTTATTCCATCTGCCCCTGCCAATTCTACTATAACCGCTGCCGCAACAGGATCCGGCTGTATAGATAATCTTGCCTGTCTTATTGTAGCAATATGGTCAATATTTACTCCCAGTTTAGGCATTTTAGCTACTCCCTTTTTTATCTGCTACTGTTATTTCAATTACTATCCCTTAGTTACTTTAAGATATAACCACAAAACAATAGCTAAAACAAAAGCAACTATTTTAAAACTTAAATTGTTTTTCCATCCCTTCGCCATAACATTAACCTCCGAAAAAATCACCTGTCTCCAAAAGTAAAAACAAAAATACAATTTATCAATTGTTTTATAACTATGTTGGGTTTTGTATTTATTAAAACTATATTACTTTTTTAAGAAAGCATATTCACGATACCTGGATTTAAAATTCTGCTTGAGTAATTTTTTGAGTTCATCTATTCCTACTCCTCTCTCCAGTTCCCCTTCTCTGGCTAAAGAAATCAATCCTGTTTCTTCAGAAACTATAATCACCCAGGCATCGGAAATCTCGGTTAATCCTACACCTGCCCGATGGCGTGTTCCTAAAATCCTGCTTATATTACGTTCTTGAGAAAGGGGGAGAATACAACCCGCAGATATAATTTGATCGTTTCTAATAATTACTGCCCCATCATGCAATGGGGAATTAGGATTAAAAATAGAACAAATCAATTCATTAGAAATTTCACCATTAATCACAACCCCTGTTTCAACAAAATTTTTTAAACCGGTTTGTTGTTCCAAAACAATCAATGCTCCCCACTCCCGCAATACAACGGCTTTTATACTTTTTATAATTTCTTCGACAAAAGAAACATCGTCTTTAAAAAATACCCTCGATAATCTACTTCCTCCTAATTGAGCCAATACCCCACGTAATTCCGGTTGAAAAACAATTACCAGAGCTATTACTCCGGCAAGCCAAAATCTGGTCAAAACCCATGATAATAACGTAAAACGCAAAGAATCGGCAATCACAGTAATTCCTACCAGAATAAGAATCCCTCTCAACACTTGAAAAGCCCGCGTACCTTTAATTAATAAAAGAATGCGGTAAAAAACATATCCTACAATTAAAATATCTAAAATATTAACAAAATAAACCTGCCATAAATTTTGTGCAAAGTTTAAAACCTTATCCATGTTTTCTATCCCTTATCTTCTATCTTTCAACTTTGTCTTTATTTTGCTGGAACCCATTCGACTTCGCTCAGGATAAACTCAGCGACAGTCTCGCCAATCAGTAAGACGGATGCCATGATGCCTTTGTGCCTTTTCTTTTGCTATTTGCCATTTGCTGTTCTTTAACTTATAACTCATAACTAATAACTTATAATTGTAGTTTCTGTGCCTTGATGCCTTTCTGCCTGTCGTTTATTTTTTGTCTGTTATCTGTAATCTATGGACTATGGACTGTCGACTATGGACTTTCGTTTCTTTTTTTAATCTATGGACTATCGACTATGGACTATGGACTGTTTTTTATTTTTATCATCCATATAAAATTGCTTCTACCATTCTCACCGCCCGTACAGTTGACAAAACATCATGTACCCGTAAAATATTTATCCCTTTAAAAACACTCCAAAAATATGTAGCCAGCGACCCTTCCAATCTTTGCCCAACAGGTAATCCTAACGTGTCACCAATAAATCGTTTTCGAGAAGTTCCTATTAAAAGAGGACAACCTAATACTTTAAATTCTTCCAACCCCCTTAAAATCTCTAAATTATGCTCTGTTGTTTTTCCAAAACCAATACCGGGATCCAAAATCAAGTTTTCTTTGCTTATTCCATTGCTTTCCGCCCAATGAATACGCTCCCGGAAAAAAGAAATTATATCATTTACTACTTCTTCATATTGAGGATTTTCCTGCATACATTGCGGATCACCCTGCATATGCATAACTATTACCGGCACATTAAATTCTTTTATTACTTTTACCATTTCTTTATTTCGCAAACCGGAAATATCATTGACTAAACTTGCTCCCGCCATAATTGCTTCCCTGGCAACACCTGCTTTACAGGTATCAATAGAAAGAGGAATGTTTATCTTTTTAGATAACATCTTTATCACAGGAAGTACTCTTTTTTTTTCTTCTTCCTCTAAAACATGCCTGGCTCCGGGACGGGAAGATTCACCCCCTATGTCAATTATATCTGCCCCTTCTTTCACCATCTGTTCTGCACAAAATATTGCTTTATCATAATTATTACAATACTTTCCACCATCAGAAAAAGAATCAGGAGTGAGATTTAATATACCCATAATACAGGTCTTCTTATTGAAATTCAACAAATATTTACCACACTTTATTTTAAAATTCCTCTTAGATGAATTGCTTAAAACAATTTCTATTTGTTTTGCTATTTCCTTCAAACCAAAAGGCTGCAGCTTTAAATGATTAATCAATCGAGCATATTGCTCTAATGTTCCCATTAAAAGAACGTCTGTATAACCATCCTTAAAATCAGCTACTCTATAATTTATCGCCGCTTCCCCACCTTTTACCAACATCCCCTGTTTTAACAAATTAGCGGCTTTGTTAGTTATTTTATCTGTTTTTATTAATTTAAAAACACCTTTTTTAACCATTAATTCCATGCCTTTAGCATTAACCCCTATATTTTCCATTTCCTTCTTAATGCTTTCTAAACTGTTTTTTTCAACTACCCTCATTACCATTTTCTTATACCTTCATCATTTAGATAAAATTACCGGTAAAATAACATTATGAAATCCATTTTAAAGATTATTTCCTCTATCTTTAATCAAAGCAATTGCTTCTGCTCTGGTACGGGCATCTTTTAAGAAAATACCTCTCATTGCAGAAGTAACCGTCTGAGTACCGCTTTTTTTTATTCCACGCATAGTTATACAAAAATGCTCTGCTTCAATAATAACCAACACTCCCTGTGGTTTTACCGCCTGCATTATACAATCTGCTATTTGTTTAGTTAATCTTTCCTGTAATTGTGGACGACGGGCAATCACATCCACTGCCCGAACAATTTTAGAAAGCCCGGTAAGCCTCCCTTTCGCCGGTAAATAAGCAACATGAGCTTTACCGAAAAACGGAATAAGATGATGCTCACAAACTGAATATAAAGGAATATTTTTAACCAGAACAATTTCCTCATATTCTTCTTTTTCATAATAAAGTTGTAATTCTTCCAAAGGATTTTTTTCAATCCCGGCAAAAATTTCTTCATACATTGCCGCTACCCGGGCAGGGGTTTTTTTTAAACCCTCCCGGGTAACATCTTCACCAATAGCTTCCAGTATCATTCCTACTGCTTTTTTAATCTTTTCCTTATCCATAATAAAAAACCCCTCTGGTCCGTCAAATTATAAAAGATTATTTTCCAAATCGTTGTTTTCCTCTTTTACTTTATCAGTGTCTTTTGTTTTTTTGTTGTTTTTTGCAGCTTTTATCTTTTTTTCTTTTTTCACTTTACCCGGCTCTTTTTCCCCTTTTATTATTCTCTTTATTTCTTCCCCTTCCAAAACCTCTTTTTCTACCAATACTCTCGCTAACTCCTCTAACTTGTCTCTGTTTTCATGCAATAATTTTTTCGCCCGTTGAACACATCCCATTACCATTTTTTTCGCTTCTTCGTCTATAATTTGAGCTGTTTTTTCACTATATACTTTTTGCTGTATTATATCTCTACCCAAAAAAACCTCTCCATCTTTTTTCTTGAAACTTAGAGGACCTAATTTCTCACTCATTCCACATTCCCGAATCATTCCATTAATTACTCCCGTGGCCTTTGACAAATCACTCTGCGATCCAGTAGTTACTTCCTTAAAAATTTCTTCTTCCGCCGTATAACCACCTAAAAGAATCGTCACTTTATTTAAAAGTTCCGTTTTGCTATGATAATTTTTATCTTCTAAAGGTAATTGTAAAGTATATCCACCTGCCGGCCCTCTGGGAATAATGGAAACCTTATGTACAGGATCTTCACCCGGAATCAGGTTAGCAATTAAAGTATGCCCTGCTTCATGGATAGCAGTAATTTTCTTTTCTTTATCAGAGATTACTCTGCTTTTTCTTTCGGGACCGGCAATAACCCGGTCTATAGCCTCTTCCAAATCATTCATTTCCACTGACTTTTTGTCTTTCCTTGCTGCAAGCAGCGCTGCTTCGTTAATTACATTAGCTAAATCAGAACCGACGAAACCTACGGTTCGCTGGGATATAACCTTCATATTCACAGCAGATGACATTTTTATATTACGGGCATGCACTTTCAAAATTTCTTCTCTTCCTTTTAAATCAGGGTTAGGTGTTATAATTTGCCGGTCAAATCGCCCCGGTCTTAAAAGAGCAGGATCCAACACATCGGGACGATTAGTTGCCGCAATAAGAATAACCCCCTCCTTAGTATCAAATCCGTCCATTTCCACTAATAATTGATTCAGGGTTTGTTCTCTTTCATCATGCCCCCCTCCGATACCGGAAAAACGATGCCTTCCTACTGCATCAATCTCATCAACAAAAAGAAGACAGGGTGCATTCTTTCTGCCACGTTCAAAAAGGTCTCTTACTCTAGAAGCCCCTACCCCTACGAACATCTCTACAAACTCAGAACCACTGCAAGAAAAAAAAGGGACACTCGCTTCCCCTGCTACTGCTTTAGCTAATAAAGTCTTCCCCGTACCCGGTGCCCCATATAAAAGAACCCCTTTAGGAATTTTACCGCCTAATCTTTGAAATTTTTTAGGCTCTTTCAAAAAAGATATGATTTCCTCTAATTCTTCTTTAACCTCGTCACATCCGGCAACATCCTTAAAAGTAATTTTTTTCTTATTATTTCCGATTTGCGACCGTGCCCGGCTTCTTCCGAAAGTAAGGGCTTGTTTTCCCCCTCCCTGCGCCTGCCGCATAAGGAAAATCCAGAAAAACATAAAAAGCAAAATCGGCCCAAAACTAAAAAACACTACCCCCAACCAATTTCTCTTTGTCCCTTCGTATTTCACCCCTGCCGCCTCCAATTCTTCAATCAACTTGGGATCAACTAAAGGAACCGTTTTAAATTTTTGTTTTTCATCTCCATCCTGATAAACACCCGTTATACTATCTTCTTTAATTGAACACTCAATCAATTTACCTGTCTTTATTATATTCTTGAATTCACTATAAGTAAGTTTCCCTTCTTTTCCCGGTTTACCAATTATATTAGCCAACCAAACAGCAATAATTATAATAACCAACCATAAAGATAATCCCCTTAAAAACTTATTCAATATTCCCCCTCATATCCATCGTTTAATTTTAACTTCCATTATGTTTTTTGTTTTCTTTGTTATTTTTGCTTTGTCTGCTCTCCTCAACCCCCCCACCCAAATTATTTCTTTTTCGGTAACAAGTAAAGGAATCCGTCCTTTTTCAGCGGAAAAAATCTTTTCATCAATAAAAAAATCTTTTATTTTTTTTGACCCACACATTCCAAATGGTTTAAATCTATCCCCTTCTTTACGACTCCTAACCCACAATTCTTTTTTTCTTAATATATCCCAATCAAACAAACAAAAATCTTTTTCTTTCCCTCCATCAAAAACAGGAATATTGCCTTTTAAAGAATAAATCTTAACAATTAAAGAACATCCTGCCGAAGAAATCTTTGTTTCTCCCGGAACTTTTAATCTATAACAAAATGCTTTATGCCGGACAAAATCTCTTTTTCCTTTGATTATTAAGGTTTTTTTATCCTTTTTTACCCACAAATCCTCAGCCAGACAAATAGTTTTTTCCCGTTTGGGCTGACTTATTAAATCTAAAATTTGTTCAATATTTTTAAAACTTACCCGCTTTTTTAACACTTTTAAAAAAATCCTTCTTTGTAAATTGATATTGTAACCTAATAACATCTTTAAATCAAGAAAAATTTCATTCTTTTCTTTTATAATTATCACCTCTTTTATCAATTTATCGGTAACACATTGTAAATAATTTTCCTCTTCCCTGAAAATATCTGCCCAGTGAATTAAATGTTCGCTTATACAGGGATTGTATTTTTCCAAATAAGGTAAAAGCTTCAAACGAATTTTATTTCTCAAATACACAGGCTTTAAATTGCTGGAATCAACACAAAAAGAAAGATTGTTTTTTTCTAAATATGCTTTAATCCCCTTCCTTTTAGTTTCAATTAAAGGACGAATAATTACCGGTTCCTTTTTCTTTAAAGAAAGAGGGCGTTTGGGAGGTATTCCCGTAAATCCGGACTTACCCGTCCCTCTAATTAACCACATCAGAATTGTCTCTACCTGGTCATCAGCATTATGACCTAATGCAAGTTTATTAGCCCCCTTTTTTTTACTTACTTCTTCAAAAAATGTATAACGTAAAATTCGTGCTGCCTCTTCTTTACCTAATTTCTTTTTCTTACTGAAAGCGGATACATCTCTTTTTTTAATAATTAAAGGAACTTTTAATTTTTCAGCAAATTTTTTTACCCACAAAGCTTCCTTCTCCGATTCTTCTCCTCTCAAGCAATGATTAAAATAAGCGAAATATAGATTTAAATGAAACTTTTTTTTCCATTCGGATAAAACATAGGCAAGACACACAGAATCCGGACCCCCGGAAAGACCGACAATAATTTTATCGTTTTTTTCTATCATTTTGTATTTGACAACAGTTTTTTCTAATTTTTCCATAAACATTTTTCTTTTCCTGCCAGGCAAATTTCGGTTATTTCACAAACAATCTCAAATCTTCAAAAAAACAAAAACCTTTCTATTCCATTTAGAAAGGTTTGACATTTATGGTATTGTACAAAATATTTCAAAAAATTTAAAGACAAAAAAATTATAAAATATACTCAAAACTGAATAAATTTCTTATTATCAAAATTATTATTCGTCTTACTTGAATTCAAATTTCTTTTCATCAAAAAGTTTCAGGCATATCTCTACTATCTCGGCATCATAAAAAACACCTTTATTCCGGGAAATTTCTTCCAATGCTTTATCTATACCCAATGCCGGACGGTAAGGCCGATGAGAAGCCATTGCTTCAACAACATCCGTCACACTTAAAATTTTTGCTTCTAACATAATATTTTCTTGGGTCAAACCTAAAGGATATCCGGAACCATCCAACCGTTCATGATGTTGCAATACAATGCTGGCAATCGGCCATGGAAATTCTATATCTTTTAATATCTCAAAACCGGCTTGACGATGTCTTTTGATTAAAGTCATTTCCGCCTCATCTAATTTTGATGGTTTATTAAGAATCTCAGCCGGAACCGACATTTTTCCAATATCATGAACAATCCCGGCCATCCAAATCATATTAATTCGTTCTTCTGAAAACTTCATTTCTTTTGCTATAGCACAAGCTAATTGAGCCACTCTTCGCTGATGTCCGGCAGTATAAGGATCCCTCATTTCTCCGACCAAAGCTAAAACACGGATTGTATCTTTAAGACTCCTTTGCAATTTTTGATAATTTTCTTTTAACTTTTCCTCTGTCTGTTTGTGGGCATCGCTAATTTCCATGTCGTGAAATCCAAACCCAATATCCTCCGCAACTTCTACCAAAAGACTTTTTTCCTCCTCCGAAGTAACAATATCAGTGGTGGATGATATAGCCAGCAATCCAAAAAGCTTATTGGAATGCTCAACCCGAATAAGAGCAATTTCTTCTCCTATACAAGATTCTTCAAAGAAGCAGCTATGACATAATTCGGATTTATTTACAATTTCAAATTGCTTTTTACTTTTAATTGCCTTTTTCATACAGGGAGATAACTTTCCTTTTTCTATTTGTTCGGAAAAATAAGAAACATTTTTTTCAAAACCGGCATTTTTAACAATAGCAAAGGTTCCATCATCACGCAACAATCCCAGCCATACAGTGTTATATCCCCGCGTTTCTACTAAAATATCACAAGCTTTTTGAATTAAATTGTTTTTATCTTTTTCTATAACAATTAATTTATTAATTGTTCGAACAGCTTTAAGGACACTATTCAAATGCAGGATATGCCTTTCAGTTTGTTTCCGTTCAATAGAATACTGTATAGAACGCATCAATAAATTACTATCTATTTGACTCTTTAATAGATAATCCTGGGCACCCAACCGTAGCTCTTTAATTGCTAACTCCGTATCATCAAGATTAGTTAAAACTATAATCGGTATTTTTGATGCTTGAGTTTGTACTTCAATGAATGTACTCAATCCCCGGCTATCCGGCAAATTAAGATCTAATAACACTACATCAATTCCTCCTTTAGCAAGCCGTTTTAGTGCTGTAGAAAGCCGATTTGCACATTCCAATCTAAATAGAAAAATATTTTTTTCCGATAGCATCTCCTGTATTAAGCGAGCTTCATCCGAATTATCCTCAACTAATAAAATTTTAATCTGTTGATTACTCATCTTCTTTCCTCCCCGGCAATTTCCGTAATACCCTTTCTACAAAATACACACATAGAAACTATAAACAAATTTCAAAACAACTACAAGATTCCTGCTTATTTATTTCCTTCCGCAGGAATTGTAAAATAAAACACAGAACCTTTCCCTATTTCTGACTCTATCCAGATGCAACCACCGTGACCTTCCACAATTTTCTTGCAAAGTGCCAAACCAATACCGGTACCGGGATATTCCTCCCTGGTATGCAATCTCTGAAAAATAATAAAAATCCGTTCAAGAAATTTAGAACAAATTCCAATGCCGTTATCACGCATGGAAAAAACCCATTCTTTCCCTTTTTGTTCTGCTGATATATGAATGCGCGGCGATTTCTTACCGCGAAATTTAATTGCATTATCAATCAAGTTTTGAAATAACTGCATCAACTGCAAACTATCCCCTTTTACATCAGGTAAAGAATCGTAAGTAATAACTGCTTTGCTTTCCTTAATAACCCTGCTCAGATTAACCAATACCTGTTCAATAATAGTTTTAGAATTAATTAACTCAAAAGGTTTTTCTTTTCTTCTTACCCGTGGATAAGCTAACAAATCGTTTATTAGTTGCTGCATCCTTTTTGCTCCATTCACCGCATAGCTAATAAAATCATCAGCATCATTATTGGAACCCTTTAAATAGACCGGTATCTGCATCAATTCATTTTTCACCTGCTTGCGTTGAGCAATTTTTCTTCTTCCTTGTCAGTTTCACTATACTTAACCAAAAACTTTCAATACATTTTATTGTGTTCACAAATTGATTCAAATCAAGCGGTTTAATAATATAGCAATTTGCATGCATATTATAACTTTCAAAAACATCTTGCTCTGCGTTGGAAGTAGTGAACACTATTACCGGAATATGTTTTAGTTTTTCATCAACCTTGATTTCCGCCAGCACCTCACGACCATCTTTTTTGGGGAAATTCAAGTCGAGCAAAATAAGATCAGGCATAATTGCATCAGCATACTTTCCTTTCTTACGCAAGAAACTTAATGCTTCTATACCGTTCCTGACTTCGGATATTTTGTTGTACACTTTTGCCCCTGCAAAAATTTCCCTCGTCAAACGAATATCAGCGGGATTATCCTCTACTAATAAAATTTCAATAGGTTCATCGTTCAAAATTGTCCCCACCCTTTTAACTTCTGTAATAAATTAGAGAATCATCTTTTACTCCATCAGCGAATTTTAATCTATTGATTAGCTTTTTTCTGTTTTGTAGGCAATTTCACTACGGAAAACCAAAAATCATCAATACCCTTTCCTACGTTGATAAACTGTTCCAAATCAACCGGTTTAATAATATAACAATTTGCATGCAAATTGTAACTCTTAAAAATGTCTTCCTCTGCTTTGGAAGTAGTTAAAACTACCACCGGAATGTGTTTTAATTTTTCATTTGTTTTTATTTCCGCCAGCACCTCACAGCCGTCTTTTTTGGGTAAATTCAAATCGAGCAAAATAAGGTCGGGTTGAATCGCATCAGCATATTTTCCTTTTCTGTGCAAAAAAGCTAACGCTTCTATACCATCCCTGACTTCTGATATTTTATTATACACCTTAGCCTCTTTAAGGGTTTCCCGCGTCAAACGGATATCTCCGGGATTGTCCTCTACCAATAAAATTTCAATAGGTTGAACATTCATAATTGTTCACCTCCTTTCGTTTGAAATCAAGCTTTATTTTCAATTGGAAATAAATTAGTTTAACCAGAATTGAATCAATTTAAATTATACTTCAATTAGCTTTTCAATGTCAATCTTTTTCCCTTTTAACCCCGTCAAAAAATAAAAAAGGGAGTAGACCTACTGTTTTCAGTAAATCTACTCCCTTTTTCCTCTTCTCTATTGGTAGCCCCAGGGGGAATCGAACCCCCGTCGCAGCCTTGAAAGGGCTGTGTCCTAACCTCTAGACGATGGGGCCATTATATGGTGAGCCCGGCGCGGATCGAACGCGCGACCCTCTGCTTAAAAGGCAGATGCTCTGCCAGCTGAGCTACGGGCCCATTTTTTCAACAATGCTTCCTAAATTATTTTTTCATTATAGCAATATTTTTCAATATTGTAAATGTTTTTTTGCTTTTTCTTTATAACCTCTATCCTTACTTGTTCTCAAAATATTTTCCCACATTTGTTTAGCCTTATTAAATTGTAATTTTTTTTCATATAACTGTGCCAAAACACTTTTAATCATTACCGGACAATCAGGATATTTCACGACTTTTTCCAAAAGATCGATTACTTTGTTTTCCTGTTTTTTTATTTTATAACCAATAGCTGCCAGGTAAAAATTAAACTTCCAATATTTAGGACAATTATTAACCCCCTCTTCTAAAAGGCTAACTGCTTCATTATACCGTTCATGATTATAAGCCAATATGCCACTTCCATATAAATAAGCAAAATGAAAATACGGATCTAACCTCACCACCAATTGAAAAAGGGGGAAAAGCTTTTTATAACCATCTTCTTTTAAACAAATATGCTCCCCTCGAACATCTTGATTCTCTTCTTCTTCATGCGTACCATAGTACTGCAATATTCTTATCCAGGCTAAATCAGCCGAAAGACGTCTAAAGCCCAAAAGTATTCCCCAAAAATTCAGAAAACTTGCTTCTTTTAAATTCAAATTTTTTATTGACGGAAAAGGATGAACGAAATTCTTTTCTAATTTTATCCGGGTTACGACCAATATTCCAAGCAATAACAATATAAACCAAAATTTATGATTTGCAGCAAATCCTACTTTCATTACTTCCTCTTTATTGCTTAACAGCAAATGCTGTATCTATAAAAAAATTAGACCAATTATTTGCCTAATCTTTTTTCCTCTGCATTTTGCAATAATGCTATTAGACTTCTCTGCGAGAAAAAAGAAATATAGAAAAACCAATTAATATCGCCGAATATGTTACAGCATAAACTATCACTAAAAATATATTTATTCCTGAAAAAAGAAAAGAACATTCTAAAAAATCTCTGAAGTTAAAATATTGAAAATTGGGAAGAATATAATATAATCCCTTCATCAAAAATTTACTTAAAAACATAGTCATTCCTTCACTCAAAAACTTTATTTCATTACTAAAATGACCTAAAACCCAAATCATAAAAGTTACAGCGATAGTACTAACAGAAGAAGTAGAAAATAAAGAAAAGAAAAGCCCTATTGCCATAATTAATAACATTTTTAGAAATACAAAACTTACAGCCAAAACAAGCGAATTTAAAACAATTTCTTCCCCTTTAACAAGAAGAAGAAGTACCAAACCGCTAAACATAATTAAAATATTCAGAAAAATAATTCCGGACATTCCAATGTATTTACCCAAAAGATAAGTTGAACGCTTAATCGGTTTACTCAGAACAACACTGATCGTTCTATTTTCTATCTCCTGAATAATTAACCGCACCACTCCAAAAATTGCAATAAGAAGAGCAAACAACTCTATCGCACCCAATCCCACATCAACAATAACCCGTCCGGCTACCTCTCCGCTAATTTGCGAAAAAACTATAGAACTACTGATAACAATTAAAGCAAAAAGCAAAGTAATATAAAAAACTTTATTTCTGATACTTTCTATTGCTGTATAATAAGCAACTACCCATAATTTTCTCATTGTTACCTTTTATTATTCTGAAATTGTTTGGATAAAAATATCCTCTAACTTCCCGTTTAATGCGGAAACTTCCAGTGTTTTTTTTAATTTCCCTTTGTGTAAAATCCCCACATATTTACAAACCTTTTCTACTTCACTAATAAAATGAGAACTAAAAAACACAGTTTTCCCTTCGTCTCTTAATCTTAAAATCAACTCCCTCATTTTCCTAATGCCCACAGGATCTAATCCTCCCGTCGGTTCATCAAGAAACAATAAATCCGGATTGCCTAATAAAGCTTGCGCCATCGCTATCCTTTGCAGCATTCCTTTGGAAAAATCAGCTAAACGCACCTTTTCAGACTCTTTTAATCCTACAAATTCTAAAACATAATCTACCCTTTTTTGTTTATCTTTCCCAGACAGAAAAGACAATTCGGCATAAAAAAAAAGCAACTCTTTCGCCGTTAAATACTTAAAAAAATAAGATGCTTCAGGAAGATAACCTATCTTTTTCCTTACTTCCAAATTCGGAATTTTTTTATCAAAAATAAAAAGATTACCGTTGTCAGGAAAAACTAATCCTAATAAAAGCTTAATTGTTGTCGTCTTTCCAGAGCCATTTAAACCTAAAAGCCCAAAAACACCTTTTTCCTCTATATCTAAGTTTAAGTTTTCCAAGGCTATTCTTTTTTGAGCATTCCATAATGACTTTCGAATATAAATTTTCCTTACATTTTCTATTCTAATAATTCCCATTTTGGAGTTTTACCATTCTTACATCTGTTATTTTATTATATTTTCTATCCATTTTTTGACACTACCTTATTTTATTAAGTCATTTGCATAGTAAATATATACACGGACAAACAAAAAATAAATTACAACTTCCCGCCTTATCTCCTCCAGAGGCGGACAAATACCTAAGGCGGAAGGGGAAAAGCAAATTTTAAAATAATTATGAAATTTCTGCAGGAATGACAAAACTATTTTTAAAAACTTTAAAATCTATTTTTTCAGAAATTCTTTTTCTGCAGCGGCAACACCTTTTCCTAATTCCACCTTATATCTAAGTTTATTCAACATCATTTCCAAAGCCGCTAAGGTAATAATCACATCAAATTTATCCATATATCCCATTTGAGCCATACGGAATATCTTGCCTTTAAATTCTCGTTGTCCTCCGGCAATACTTACTCCATATTCATCCCTCATCCTCTTTACCAGAGATATTCCGTCCACCCCTTCGGGAACCTTCACCGATGTTACCACATCACAGGGAACTTCAGCAAAAAGTTCCAAACCCAAAGAAATAACCCCTGCCCTTGCTGCACGAGCCAGAAGGACATGTCTGGCAAAAACATTCTTTAAACCTTCTTCTAAAATTCTTCTCAAAGCATCCTGAAGAGAAAACAATAAATTTACTGCCGGGGTATAAGGGGTCTCACCTTTTTCATCAAAAAACTTTTTATAAGTTTTAAAATTCCAATAAAACTTTGGTAATTTAGACTCTTTTATCAAATCCCATGCTTTTTTACTAACACTTACAAAAGCTAACCCGGGAGGAAGCATCAGTCCTTTTTGTGAACCGGCAACCACTACATCAACTCCCCACTCATCCGTCTTTATTTCCTGACCACCTAAACCACTAACAGCATCTACGACTAAAATAGCTTTTGATTGTGCTGTAATCTTAGCCATTGATTCAATATCATTTACCACACCCGTAGAAGTTTCCGTCAATTGAGTAAAAACAGCTTTAATTTCAGGATTCTCTTCCAATTTTTCCCTTACTTCTTCTATGCGCACTGCTTTTCCCCATGGATATTCAATTACTTCCGGTTTAAGTCCGTAAACTTTAAGAATATTTTCCCACCTTCGGCCAAACGCACCGGTATTAACTACCAGAACCCTGTCCCCTATAGAAAGAAAATTAACCACACAAGATTCCATCCCTCCCGTCCCTGAAGCAGAAAAAATAAACAAATCATTTTTAGTCTGAAAAACAGATTGCAATGAGGAAGTAACATCTCTGAATAACTTACTGAATTCTACCGTGCGATGATGAATAACCGGCTGAGCACCAGCTAATAGTACAGAATCAGGAACCGGTGTCGGTCCCGGGGTCAATAAATACCTCTTCATCCTTAAAACCCTCCTGTTAACACATTTTGTTCCTATTAACTCCAGACTGCCTTTTTCTTCTTTCTGTCAATTTGTTTCCCAATGCTACCTGTAAAACTTCATCCATATTTTTAACCAAAACAAACTTCATTTTTTTTTGTATATTTTTTGGGATTTCTTCCATGTCCTTCTCGTTTTCAAAGGGTAGTACTACTATTTTCATTCCTAAACGATGTGCCGCCAATATTTTCTCTTTTAACCCACCAACAGGAAAGACTTTTCCCCTCAAGGTAATTTCTCCCGTCATTGCCACATTTTTTTTAACAGGAATTCCGGTTAAAGCGGAAACTAACGCCGAAGCAATAACAATACCGGCAGAAGGCCCATCCTTAGGAATGGCTCCTTCAGGAACATGAATATGTATTTCCTTATCGTGATAGAAATCGGAAACTAATCCCAATCGTTGAGTATTAGCACGAACATAGGAAAGAGCTGCTTTTGCCGATTCCTGCATTACTTCCCCTAATTTGCCGGTCAAAGTTAAAGAACCTTTTCCATTCATTACAGAAACTTCTATCGGAAGGGTATCCCCCCCCACCTCCGTCCAGGCTAAACCGGTAGCAACTCCAATTTCATTCTCTTCCCTACCATTATGGGAATACTTAGGAATACCTAAATAATCGTGTAAATTCTTACCGGTAATTTGGATCCTTTCTTTTTTCCCTTCACTTACCAACTCCTTAGCTACTTTACGGCAAATATTAGCAATCTCCCTTTCCAAATTCCTTACCCCCGCTTCCCGGGTATAATCAAAAACAACTTTTTCCATCGCCTTATCATTAATAGCCAGATTATCACCGGTCAAACCATTTTCTTTTGTCTGTTTGGGAAATAAAAACATTTTAGCTATTTTTACCTTCTCTTCAACGGTATATCCGGGAAAACGAATAATTTCCATCCTGTCCCGAAGAGAAAGAGGAATAGAATAAAGGGTATTGGCAGTAGTAATAAACATTACATCCGAGAGATCAAAATCCACCTCTAAGTAGTGATCGGAAAAAGTATTATTTTGTTCCGGATCTAAAACCTCCAATAATGCCGCTGCCGGATCTCCCCTAAAATCACTACCTAATTTATCTATTTCGTCCAGCAAAAAAACAGGATTTTTCGATTTTACTTTTTTTATGGATTGGATAATTCTACCGGGTAAGGCTCCAATATAAGTCCTTCTATGTCCGCGAATTTCTGCTTCATCGCGCATCCCTCCCAGAGACATACGCACAAACTTTCTACCTAATGCCCGGGAAATAGATCTTCCTAAAGAAGTTTTTCCTGTCCCGGGAGGACCCACAAAACACAATATAGGACCTTTTAATCTTTTAGTCAACTTACATACTGCCAAATACTGCAGAATTCTTTCTTTGGCTTTATCTAAACCATAATGATCTTCATCCAAAATTTTTTGCGCTCTTTTTATCTCTAAATTATCCTCTGTTTTTATTTCCCATGGAAGATTAATTAAGCAGTCCAAATATGTTCTAATTACTGTAGCTTCCGGAGAAAAAGGAGGCATTTTTTCCAAACGCAATAATTCTTTTCCTATTATTCCTTCCGCCTCTTTACTTACTTTAGCCTGCTTCATTTTAGCCCTTAATTCATCTATCTCCTTAGAATATTCATCTTTCTGCTTTAATTCTTTTTGAATTGCTTTCATTTGTTCGGTTAAATAATATTCTTTTTGAGATTTTTCAATTTGATTGCGTACCCTCCCCTGAATTTTTTTCTCAATTGACAAAATCTCATTTTCGGAAATTAATATTTTAACCAATTTTTCAAGCCGTTCCTCCACATTAATAGCTTCGATAATTTCCTGTTTATCTTTTAATTTCACCAACAGTGAAGAAATAACTACGTCTGCCAACCTGCCGGGTTCTGAAATATTCATTGCCGAAAGAACCGCTTCAAAAGGAACACGCTGATTTAATTTAACATATTGCTCAAACAAAGCAAGTACACTCCTCATTAATGCTTTTATTCCAGGGGATACTGTTTCCTTTTTTGTAAAAATCTCAATCTCTACTTCAACATATTGCTCATCGTTAACATTAAAATCCAACAATTTCGCACGACGAACCCCTTCCACCAATATCTTCAACGTACCATCCGGCATTTTCAACAATTGCAAAATTTCAGCCACACACCCCACAGAGTACAGGTCTTCTTTCCCCGGATCCTCTGTTTGAATCTTTTTCTGAACCCCTAAAAAAACAAGATGATTTTCTGCCATTGCTTTTTCCAAAGCTCTTATAGACTTATCTCTGCCCACAGCTAAAGGAATCATCATATAAGGGAAAACTACTATATCCCTCACTGCTAATAACGGCAATTTGCTGGGAATAATAACGTTTTTAGAAACATTTTGTTCGGTAAGTGTCATGCTGTTTTTTCCACCTTTCTTTCTTTTTGTTTAAAGATTAATTGAGGTTTTTTATTTTTGGTTATTACATCTTCGTTGATAATACATTGCTGCACATTACATTGCCGGGGTAATTCATACATAATATCCAACATAATTTCTTCCATTATAGCTCGCAATCCTCGTGCGCCACTACCTCTTTTCTGCGCTGTTTCCGCAACCCGGGAAACAGCTTCTCCGGTAAAAATAAGCTCTACCCCTTCTAAAGAAAATATTTTTTTGTATTGTTTTACTAAGGCATTTTTGGGTTTTACCATCACTTCCATTAACATTTTCCGGTCAAGTTCTTCCATGGTTGTAATTACAGGCAATCTTCCTACCAATTCAGGAATAAGCCCGTATCCTAATAAATCTTCCGGCTGAACATGGGTCAATATTTCTCCTATTTTTTCCTCTTTCCTTTTTTTTATCTGTGATTCAAATCCTATGCTCTTTTGAACAATCCGTTCCTGAATTGTTTTCTCAATGCCGGCAAATGCTCCACCACAAATAAAAAGAATATTTGAGGTGTTTACCTTAATATACTCCTGATGCGGATGTTTCCTTCCACCCTGAGGAGGAACATTCGCCACAGTTCCCTCTAAAATTTTCAACAATGCCTGCTGTACCCCTTCCCCCGATACATCCCGGGTAATAGACGGTGTTCCTGCTTTACGGGAAATTTTATCTATTTCATCAATATAGATAATTCCTTTTTCTGCTTTTCGAACATCGTAATCCGCTTTTTGTAAAAGAGACAGAATAATATTTTCTACATCTTCTCCGACATAACCGGCTTCGGTTAAAGTAGTAGCATCGGCAATAGTAAAAGGGACTTGTAACAATTTAGCCAATGTTTGAGCCAAAAGAGTTTTTCCTGTTCCTGTCGGCCCAATTAACAAAATATTTGATTTTTGTATCTCCACATCCTGCTTTTTATTTTCAATCTCAATTCGTTTATAATGGTTATATACAGCTACCGCTAAATTCTTTTTTGCCTTTTCCTGTCCAATAATGTGCTCATCCAATATTTTTTTAATCTCATGAGGTTTAAGAACGCTTTTTCTTTTTTCTCTCTTTTTGTCAGTTAATTCTATTTTTTTCAAAAGAGAATAAGAAAGGCGAACACATTCTTCACAAATATAGACACCCTGCCCCCCTACTAATTTTTTCCTCTCTTTCTTTCCTTTCCCACAAAAAATACATTGCAACACTTCTTTAGTTACTTTAAAATCCGCCATTTTATCCCTCTGATATAAAACTTAAGTCCTTTTAATTAACAAAATCAAACCAAGCTTATTTTATTTTTTACCACTCTTCCTCATTACAATGACTTCATCAACAATTCCATATTTTTGGGCTTCCTCTGCACTCATAAAAAAATCCCTATCTGTATCTTTTTCTATCTTTTCTATGGGTTTACCTGTATGTCCGGCTAATATTTCATTCAATTTTGCTTTCATACGCATAATTTCCTTTGATTGAATTTCTATATCTGTAGCCTGTCCCTGAGCCCCGCCTAAAGGCTGATGAATCATAATTCTCGAATGGGGTAAAGCAAATCTCTTTCCCTTTGTCCCCGCCGCAAGTAAGAGAGCTCCCATACTTGCCGCCTGTCCCATACAAATGGTAGAAATAGAAGGTTTAATATATTGCATAGTATCATAAACCGCTAACCCGGCAGTTACTATTCCCCCGGGATTATTTATATATAAAAAAATATTTTTATCCGGATCCTCTGCCTCTAAAAAAAGCATTTGAGCAATTATCAGATTTGCTACATCGTCATCTATCGGGGTCCCCATAAAAATAATTCTATCTTTGAGCAGCCTTGAATAAATATCATAGGCTCGTTCTCCCCTTGGACTTTGCTCAACCACCATTGGTACTAAATTCATAAAACTACCTCCCCAAACGGAATAGTAATGTCAAAACTGTTTGACATTTAGTTTATAATTTGTATAATTTATTAACGAGAATATTTGTTTGGTTTTGTGTTCTCGTCGTCTCCCCCCTCTTTTTTAAAGAATGCACTATTCTTTCTTCCCCCTTTGAAAAAGGGGGCTAGGGGGATTTTACATTCTTTCTTTTACTGCCTGATAAATCACTTCCATAACAGAATCCAGTTCTTGCAAAACTTGTAGATTATTAAAACGC
>JAUVLC010000140.1 GCA_030595925.1 Clostridia bacterium
TATTTCTTTTTTCGTTTCTTTTATTATTTCTCGTATTTTATATCCTGGTATTTCTAAACATTTTTTGATACTATATCTTTGCATCGATTGCCTCCTTGGTTAGTTTGATTCAGCTATCATAACTATACCAAGTTTTTGTTGGTAATCGATGCTTTTTTATTTTACCTTTTAATATTTACTTGCTTTTTCCTCCATTCCCTTTTATTTACAATCTATTTCACTCTCTTTCTATACTATTATTCCACAATAAATACGAATGAACCAGTTTTTACAGTATTTTTTAGCATCGACTATAAATCAACTATTCCGTAGCAAGCTGCTGGAGATAAATCAATGTCACTCCTGCGAATAGACTATGTCACAACTCATATTTTCATGTGGTAGCCGCAGGCTTTAGCCTGCGTTATCGTCGGAGCTTTTCCGCAGGCTAAAGCCTGCGACTACCAAAAAAGGGATTATGACACAATCTGGGAAGCAGGAATCTATTCCTATAAATCCCGCCCCCCTTCGACTCTCTACAAGGAAGTTTATGCTGAGTAAAGCAAAGTGCTCAGGATCAATTCGACTACAGAGTTTTTTCAGAAAAAAACTCTAAGTCTCATTAGAAATTAAGCAGAAAATCTTATCGTGAAAGAAACCTTATGTAAAAGCCCCAAATCATCCATTATCCCAATCCCATAATCAAATTGAAACTGTTCAAATTCACATCCTATTCCAAGAGTATAAGTATCCGGAGTATAACCTAATTTATAACCGCCTCTTAGTAAATATCTGTGTTGCTTCCAATACTTTCCATATTCAAACCCTAATTTTCTTTTAATTTCCTTTTCTTTTGGTTTTTCCACTTCAAGTGAAAAAAGGCATCCCGGTAACCTATTACTTATGGGGGAGACTTCATTAAAAAACCCCGGATAGATTTTATTTCCTTCAAGATCTAATTTATAAGCTATGCCTCCTTTCAAAGTAAAGGGTAAATCATCTTCTCCCTCACTATATTTTATTCCTTTCCCTATGTTTTGAACGGTAAAACCAATACTTAAATTATTATGCATAAGTTTTTTATACATTATTCCCAAATCTACGCTTACCGCCTGAGCGGTATATTCTTCTACCAGCGTAGAATGCAGCAATTTCACATTTCCCCCTATAAAAAAACTATCGTTAATATCTCGGGCATAGGATAATATTCCCACATAATCCCGCTGTGCCTCATAGGAATGAGAATTTCCATCCAAATAATTTATTTTAATTCTTCCCCCGTTTAAATAAAGAAAACCCATTGCCAGGTTACCTCTTTTTTCCCAGGGGACTACATAGCCTAAAAAGCCAGTCTGAACATCTGCTAATCCTTTAAAATACATTGTGGTTAATTCTTTTTTTTGAATAATGGCTAAGCCGGCAGGATTACTGAAGAGAGCATTAATATCATCACTCACGGCAACATAAGCTTCTCCCATTCCGAACGATCTTGCCCCCACTCCCTGCCTCAGGGTAAGCCCGCTGACGGTCCCCCTGCTTTCCTCGGCAAAACAAGATATTGAAATCAATCTAAAAAAATAAACCAAAAATGAAAACAATAAAACCTTTTTTTTTAAATCCATTATTTTACCAACGCAATTTTATAGATTTTATCGGTGAAATTTAATTTCACCAGATAAATTCCAGCACCTACTTTATTTCCGGCATCATTTTTCCCCGACCAAAAAACCCAATGATCCCCTTCTCCGTAAACATCATCAGCCAAATCCTTTACTAATTCCCCATCTATGGTGTAAATATTTATTTTTATTCGTTTAGACTCAAACAATCGAAATCCAATGCTACAAGTATCCCCTTTGCTCAGATCAATTAAATTATTAATTAAAGAAACCTTCGCTTCCATAATAAACTCTCCTGTTTTTGGCCCACTGGATCCGGGATAAAGAGCCCTTATTCCATCTTGATCATTGGGACTTAATGTCCGTTTCTTGGTTTCCCCCCACCCGGCAATCCAAAACATTGTTGCTTCACTGTCAGAGGAATCTTTCAAATCATCCAATCCTAAAAAATGGCCAATCTCATGGGTAGCAATATTCTGCACATCCATTTTATTACTTTCCCCTGATGAAGACCACTCAAAATGTTCTCCGTTAAATGTAATATCTGCTTCTATAATCTCGTTAGTACTTTCATTATACCAAACAGTAGCTATAGCAATTGCATTTGAAGAAAACCCATAAAGATTCCAACCGGATTCAATCCAGACACAAAGATTGGTTCCATCTAAGGCATATGTTTCTGAACTTGGGCCTTTATAAGTAAAATCCATATATTGTCCCGAAACATTTTCCCATGAATTAAAAGAAGATATTATCGCTGCATTTTCTCCGGAACAATCAGGAGTTCCATAATAATTGATATAATAATCCACAGGAATATCGCTTCGGGCCCATTTACAAGGCAGAAGTTTAAAAGCAAAACTATAATTGCATACTATCCCTAAAAAAATAGTCACTATCCCTGCTAATCTTTTCCCGAATGACATTTTTATTTCTTTCCTCCGTCAAATTTTTTAATGATATGTTTAATATTTCCTATAAACTGTCTTACCGGCATATTTTTTCTTTCTACTTTTTCCTTTTTTATTGCAAATTTCCCCTCGGATAATCCGGTTACATAAAACTTGTTTAATTGTTTTTCATCTTTTTTTAAAAAAAGGATTACCTCTTCTTCTTCCTGAAAAACAGGCATACCGATAACCTTCAATCTTAAATCCCCTACCTTCCCCCCTAATTGCCTAATTACTATTTCTTTTTTTTCCTTTTCTCCTTTGATTCTTTCTTTCACCTCAATTTTTATCTCACTAAAAATAAGTGTTTTCTTCTCATTCCATTGGCTGGTAATTTCTTTCACTTTTCCCTGTACTATTTCTTCGGATGATGTAGTAAGCTCCTCCATACTCATTTTTAATAAAACTGTTGCCGAAAGAGGCAATACAAAAAATATCATCCCTAAAAGAGAAATCAAAAGTACTCTTTTTTTCTTCACCCTTAACCCCCTTATATACTCAAAAAAACCCACAAACATTACAAAAAATTCTTTTTCTGCGTAATTTGCAATTTTTTTCGCGTAATCTGTGTCTTTAAAAAATACTTATTTTCAATTTTAATTGTTCAAACGCTTTAAAATTTCCACTATAAGGATTACTATACTGTTTAGTTTTAAACTCCATAATTTCCGCAATAATTTTTAACGAAGAGAGATTAATCTCTTTTTTCTCCCCTTTATTACATTGATTGGCTAAAAATAAAATTTCTTCCTGCGCATCTATAAACTCCATCTCTTGTATTTCTATTTTTGTATTTTTTTTATTCTCTGAACTAATGTCCCCTTCAAGCGGAGATAAAGTAAAAATTATTTTTTCCGCCGCTCCCGGATTAAAAAGCTCAATATTAAGTACCGCTCCTTGCTTCTTGTCTTTTTTATAGAAAATAATTTTTTCTTTTTTTCTGCCTCTTCCGAAAGAAAGAGAATAATCTTTTTTCCATAAAGGCATATCTTCTCCCGTGGCAGTAAAAGTAAAACTCACTTTTCCCGCCTGAGCGCGAGAAAGAATATCTTGCTCAATAAATGCTTCCACAGTATTTACCCTGTTAGAAAAATTAATTTGTTTGACCCGGCTGGAAGCTATTCCGGACTTATCAGAAAAAACTCTTTTTTCCAACATTCCCTTTCCCTGGGTAAAATTGAATATTACCGGGATGTTATTTAAAGGAATATATTCTTTCATTTGGTACATTAATTTCACCGAAAGAGGACGTTTTAAACCGGAAATAGTTTCCCCTTTTTTGTCATAGGGCAATATTTCTATTTTTATTTTTTGCAGGGTATTAGTTGCCTCATTTAATATAGTTCGATAAAGGCTTTGTGCATCTCCTACTTCTTTTAAAATTTTTAATGTCTGAGCATAATTTTCCAGTGCAGTGCCCACTTCTCCTTTTTGTGTAAGTTTTCCGGCCAAATTAAACATTTCCTGTGCTTGATTTTTTTTACGGTTTTTCTCTGCCTGTATTCTTTTTTTTTCTCTTTCTATTTCCGCACGTGGATACTTTAACAAAATGAAGATATTATAAAGATGATATCCACCTTTTTCTTTCCATTGTTCGTAATACATTTCCTCAAGTTTCACCCCGCTGACCTTAGCTTCTCCCTTTGCTATAATCTGGTCCATAATCTCAGAAGAAATTTCATTCTTTTTCTCTTCATAACGGGTTTCTGTTTTTACGCCAAAATATCCAACAATGTCACTTACTGCACTACCAATAGCACTTTGCTTCCCTTCTTCTAATGTCCCTGCCGCAGTTTTCATCCCTACAAAATATAAAAATCGGCTGTCGGCTGCAGGGGGCTTAGTTATCCATTCCGGCTTTTTCTTTTGAGAAGAATAAATTAAATTGGAATCTTTTATTGATTTTGCCGTACACCCAACAAACAAAAAAATAAAACTGACGCTGATACTGATTAAAAAAAGTTTTTTCATTTTTTACCTCTAAACTTTCTAACAGTCATATCGATAATTTTTAATGAAATTTTCCATATTTTTAATAACTACCGAACCTTTGCCCCCAACTCATAAATATTAGTCATCTATTCACAAATCCCCCTAACCCCCTTTTTCAAAGGGGGAAAATTCGTTTGTATCATAAACTACATTTAAAAATAAAGGCGAAATGTGTTTTGAACGATATAGCAAATTTTTCGCATAAAAACCACCCTTTAAGTCTTTCTGGCGACCAAGGTCGCCCCTACTTTATGGCTTTTTCTTTTATCCTTTAGTAGAGTAGAACACTGGCGCAGTGGCTTCAGGTTAATGTTTGTTTTCCCTGTTTCTCCCCGTTTCCTTTGAAGTTCCCGAACTTTATTCGTAGCTATTAGATTTTCTTCCAATCTACTCATTCTTCCCCTCTCTAAAAATACCGTTTAACGTAGAGCCCCTTCGCTACTAACAGGTTATCTTTCCTGTTTATCCTCACTACTATGGGCTCATCCGACTACCATTATAACCATTTTCAATTTCGGTTTTGCCTTATATGAAAATGTATTGCTATAATGGTTCTCCCAAGTTCCCTTTGTATTCTTTCCCTGCATACCATCCCTGTTACCCCGAAAGAGTATAAGTCTTCTCTTGTCTGTTTATCCAACTTATATGCCGGCTTCCTCTAATTGGTACAGAGTCGCCCTCTTTATTTATTGGTTTGACGAGGCTACATATAGATTCACTTTATTACGGTCTGCAAGTTCACGTTGCCCTCCTTATGAAGGCTTTGTCGGGTGGCTTAGAAAACAAAAGTTACCTTTTGCTTCTCACCCCTCGCTACACAGCTAACAGACATTTACTGTCTCCTGAACTTTCCTGCCTGTGCGTGTCCGCACGCAGACAGGTCATCAGGATAGTTTACAAAGAACTTATCTTGGCACACACCAAT
>JAUVLC010000019.1 GCA_030595925.1 Clostridia bacterium
TTACCTTTTGCTTCTCACCCCTCGCTACACAGCTAACAGACATTTACTGTCTCCTGAACTTTCCTGCCTGTGCGTGTCCGCACGCAGACAGGTCATCAGGATAGTTTACAAAGAACTTATCTTGGCACACACCAATTCAACAAATTTAAACTAATATAACCAATGCACCGTCTTTATATTTTTTATCTTTTGTCTATGGACTATGGACTTTTGTTTATCTTTTAACTTTGTGCCTATCTTTATCTTTGTTTTGAATTTTTAATTTATTTTTGTTTTTATTTTTTATCTTTTATCTGTCAACTGTGAACTGTTTTTTAGATGCCTTTGTGCCTGTTTTTTCTTTGTCTTTTTCTTTTGTCTGTTATCTATGGACTATTGACTGTGGACTATGGACTATTTCTTATCTTTTAATTGTCTTTATATCTTCCCTTAATCTCCTTTGAAAAAGGGGAAAGTCATTTGTTTTTTTGTATTTCATATTGACGGTATTTTTCTTTTTTCTGCATTGCTTTTTCTTCATTTACCGAAAGGGCAGGAGCAATTAATGCATCCTGATAGTCAAAAACATTTAATAATTGTTTTTTTAATTCTCTTGTGTTATATTTTTCCACTTTCTTTTTAAGCGGAACAACATTTTCCTTCAACCATGTTTCTGCCTCTTTTTTCTTCCCTTCATCCACCATTTTTATTGCTTTTTCCATAACTAAAGTCGATTCCATAAGACTCACCGTTTGACCTACATAATTATTTTCTTTTTGCTTAACAAGTTTTTTATTCTTTGTATAAGACACCAAAACATCCGATATTTCTTTTTCTTTTTTCCCCACATTTATTACATCATCGTAAGTAAGAGTTACTCTTGCCACCCGGAGATTATTCCTTCGGGAAGCAGGTACTTTCAATCTTAAAAGGATTGTCTTTTCCTCTCTGGCAAATATATCATTTAAATTTATTCTTATTTTATTTCCTTTTTTTGTAAACAAATAACCATAAAGCTCTTCCATTTTAACCTGTGCGGGAATTTCTATTTGAAGAGAAACATCCTGAGCTACTACCGCAAGCAAACCTTTTAACTCTTTATCAAACATCCTGGCAATATTTTCTGCCTGATCAATATAATAGTAATTTCCTGCACCATATTCAGCAAGCAGTAACATTAGATCCTCATTGAATTGTACACCAACCCCATATGAAGAAATAGAAATACCCTTCCGGCTCTTTTGCTGACAAATAGCTTGAAGCGACTCATCATCAGTAATTCCTCTATTTGCTAATCCGTCTGATAATAAAAGTACGCGGTTTACCTGTCCTGTCCGATAATTCATAGCTACTTGCCTATAACCTTCTACCATTCCACCGCTAAGATTAGTGCTTCCTCCCGGTATTATTTTGTCAATTATATTTAAAATATATTTCTTGTTTTTTACCTTTCCTGCTTCAAAAAGAACTTCCACTCCATTTTCGTAAGTTACGATAGCAAGGATATCGTCTTTATTTAAATTTTTAATTACAAATTTAGCGGCTTCTTTTACATATTCCAGTTTGTTTTCGCTAGCCATAGATCCGCTTCTATCAATAACAAGTGCAAGATTTAAAGGGAGTCTTTTCCCTTTTTTAAATTCCCGGGAAAAAAGATCTACCTGCAAATAAGTTTCTTCTTCACTCCCTTCTAATCGATATTGATTGTTTAATGCTGTTTCCATAAAAAGAGCTTTTCCCTGAAAAACCTTAATATCTTTTGGCGGTAATTTTTCACCATCACCGATTTTTATTTCTTCTCCGGTAAGGCTTTTTACAATTTTTTCCGCTAAAGTGTCAGTAGCTTCAATAACTTCTTCCTCAGTATTAAACTTTACCTTTTCCGCTAAAATTACTTCACTGGTTTTAATGTCAATGAGTCGTGCATCTATTCTCATTTGGTACCCTATTTTAATTATACTGCCCATAAGCAGGGTATCCGCCCCGGTCATTTTTCCTATTTCGATTGATTTTTCCGGAGCGATTGTTCCGGAAAGAGAAAATTTTAGTTCTTCCAATATCTTTTTTAATTTTTCTCTTTCTACCACCTTGATTTTTTTACTGATCAAGAGCCCGGTAATTAACATTTCAGGAATGGCATTTTGCAGGTAATTAAGTTCTGAAGAATTTGATACATTCTGAAAATCCAGGACAGCAACTGTTTTTTTTTCTTCTTTTTGTGTTTCTTCTGTTCCGGCATTATTTATATTGAAAAGAATCAGAGCTAATATTATCCAAATCCCTTTTTTAAACCTTTTCATTAATTTTTCCTCTTATCTTTTTTTATTTTTTTGAAAATAATTCTAACTTTTTAGGAGAAACAGTATGACCCAAAACCGAAGCAACCTGCCTCAATCTTGCTTTTTTCAGCCTGTTAAATTCTGCACGATGACTTGAAGAGATTTTCTTTTTAGAAGGAAATTTAAGCCGCAAAAAATTAACACACTTTCCGTTTTTTACCATACGAAAATCCAAATGAGGTCCGGTAGAAAGCCCTGAAGAACCAACATAACCAATTACCTGTCCCTGCTTCACTTTTCTTCCTTTTCTAACTTTTTTAGCATAACGCCAAAGATGCCCATACGTTGTGGTATACACCGAATTATGGCGAACTTTAATAAACCTTCCATAACCACCCTTCCACCCTTTAAAAATTACTGTCCCATCGGCTACGCTCGCTATCAGAGTCCCAATCGGGGCAGCATAGTCAATACCCAGATGAGGACGCCAATACCGTAAAATAGGATGGAATCTGCGGCGGGAAAAATGGGAAGAAATACGCCGATAATTTAAAGGAGCCCGTAAAAACTGTTTTTGTAAAGACCTTCCTTTCAAATCATAGTATCCGCTTTTGAAAGATACTGCAACATGTTTTTTAGTTTCTTCCCCGGAATATTGAGCAATTAATATTTTGCTTTTCCCTTTATTTTTCTCCCCATTTGTACATTTTTCCCAAACTAAACTATAAGCATCTCCCTGTCTTGTTTCTGTTAAAAAATCAATCTGCCAGGCAAAGATGTCTACAAACTCCAAAATGGTTTCCGCATTTACCCCTTTTTCATACATCGCATTCCAGAGAGTAGTTTTTATTTTACCGCTAATTCCTAAAACGCTTTTTTTTAGAGCAATTTTCTTTTCTAAGGCAACTAATTTACCCGCAGAACTTTTGTTAACTTCATAAATATTCAATCCGGAATAATATTTAAACTTTTCAAAAATTCCTTCGCTTGTTTTAACTACTTCATATTTATCATTTGCCGCACATTTACGAACATTAAAAACTTTCTTCAAAGCTTTTGATATTTGCCACACCTCTTTATTAGACAGCCCCTCTTTTATTAAACAGGAATATAACGTTCCCCCCTTAGGTATGCTCCCCTGGGAAACAATAGTTAAAGGAGAAGAAAAAACTTTTTCCTCTCCTTTTTTATAAACAGTAAAAAACAAAACAATCCCTACCGTTAACACGGCAAGCAACAATATCTTCTTTCTTTTCATCTCCCTAACCTTTTCTATAAATAAACAACCACAATTATATATTAACCGAAAAGATACGGAAAGTCAAGGGGGAAACAAAGCTTTTTATGAAAAGCTAAAACAGACCATAACCTGCCAACCTTAACCTTGATTAAAAACTTCGCACTGTTTCTTTTTACAAGAAACAACTTGATTATTCCGAATCAAATAAAACAAATATAAATTCGGAAAATATTATCATTCCACTAATCTCACAATTTCGATACAAACGGCATTAGTGGAAAAGAAGGGTAGTTATAAAAAATATTTATTTTGTTTTTAATTCAAAGCAGATTTTTTGGATGCACCATACGGCAACGGGCATACCCATAATTTCAGCCGGCTTAAAACGCCATTTTCGAATTACCCTCATTGCTTCCTGCCCAAACTCATATAAACCACCGTTATCCACTAATTTTACCATTGAAACTTTCCCTTCCCGGTCGATAAGAATTTTTAACGTTACGATTCCTTCTATATTTTTTGCGATGGCTTCAAAAGAATAATCCGGCTCTCTATATTTTATAAGCTGTGGTAATTGTTCCACTTCGCTTAAATCATAAGTAAGCATCGGGGCAATTAAATCCACTTCCAGTTGGTTTCTTTCTTGATTATAGCAATTGAGTTTATCTATATTGATAATGATAATTTTTATATACTTTCCGGACTAAAAATAAATATTACAATTTACATCCTGAAATTATTGCCCAATAGTAAAAACTCTCCGGGGATATGGATTTCAATTTATTTAGAATTCTAAATCTGTCGGTTAAGCTGATAGCTTCAATTTTCTTTATTTTATCATCTGTATATTTTAAATTCCCTAAACCTACATTTAATTTTTTATGCCTTAACAGATAAGCTATAAAGGCTATTTTTGCAGAATCAAGTTTTGCATCTAAAATTGTATATTTTCCTCCTATTATATGACTTTTAATTCTTCGAATACCATCTTTAAGTTCCAGGGTTTTTTCATTACTTACCCCCTTTCTTAAAATCTAATTGAGAGATTAAAAATGATGTCTCTATTGTATCTTCCAAAAATTTATCAATACTGTTACCTAAATTTCTATAACCTGCCTCTATTAAAGCAATTTTTTTATAAACTTCGGTTATCTTTCGAATATCTTTGGCAAATGTAAATAACCTGCCTAAATCAAATAATTGTTTTATAATCTCCATAGACTTATCTTTTTTGTAAGGAATTCCTATAGTATTAGGAGCAAAAGCAGTAAGTTTATCAGATAAAATTGCATCTATCGTTGGAACTTTCACCAAAATCTCTTTTTCGCATTCAATAAATTCATGTTTTATAGATCTTTTTACTATGTTTTTAAAAGGCACAGTGATATTGAAAATATCTAACAGAATATAAGACTCACTTTTTCTCCCTATAGAGGAATAATAATAAAATTTGAAATGCCTTTTAGGAATATTGTGAACTACTTTTCTTTCATTTTCTTCCCATTTTTTAAATATTTTGCTTTTTTGAATAAGAGTATCAAAAATCCCTGGTAATTCACTCTCTTTTCTTGCAGTAACAATGTCAACATCGATAGATACTCTTTTTACCTCGGGTAATAGAATAAAAAGACAGGTTCCTCCTTTAAAAACTAAATCTAACCCATTCAAAACCAACCCGCCCAGTAATGCAGAAGAACAAATTACCTTTTCTGCCAATGTAGGATCTACTTTTTTCTTCCTGCTTATTTTAGTTATCCATTCAAGGCTAAAACATTTTTCTTTTATCATGATTTCCTTTTTACCCACTAATGCCACTTTTTTTAAAATTGTGGGATTAGTGGAATTACAACCTTTCTCAAATCTTTATCTATTTTCTTCCTTTCTGCATAATCAAGCATCACTGAAAGATTTATTCTATAACTATCCATAATAGAGCTAATTATTTTTTTATATTCTTCCGGATCTATAAAATTAAGTTTTTTTTGTTCAACATACAAATCGACTAAAATTTTCTCTATACGAGCAAAACATTCTTCTGCCGGACCCCGGGAAACTACGGGCCGAAGGATAATCGAATCCTTTTTAATTTCTACATATTTATCTATCTCTTTACCCAAAGGATTAAGATAAACATGATAACCTTCATCTGTAAGAAATTCCGCTATATTCGAAAAAAAATCTCTTTCACTATAAATAAAACCCAAAAAACTCCCTGGAAGGTGATGAAAAAAAATTTTTAATTGTTCTGTACTCCAAACTGAAAATTCAAGCAGGGGAAATTTATTTTTTACTAAATTTGTCAACTTTCTTACACATTTAGTATCCAAGACAAATTCTCTATCTATATTGCTATACCATCCTCTTCCAGCTGTAAATATTTTTTCCTCCTTTTTCAAAAGATAGAGTAACTTTTTTAAACTTTCATTCTTAAATTTTATCTTTCTACTTATTAAGAAATTATTGAGAGAATGTATGCTAAAATATGCATTTTTTTCGGCATATGTTGCTATTGTTTGTTTTAATGTATTCTTCTTTATTTTATTATTCATTTATTTTCTCTCCCGGCTTAATTATAATACTATTTATCCTTACCAATACTTCAACAATAATCATATCTGCGTTCTATACTTTTTAGTCTTATTTATAGCCTCATCTATAGTAATTTCACTTTTGTAGTTAATAAAAAAAGCCTTTTCTATATTATCACATTCAACATTAAGGAAATTTACATTATCAAATCGAGAAGATTCTTTTTTAATAAATTTTTGTAATTCCTTTATTACCTTATTAAACTTTGAATAATCTTGTAATGCAATATTCTTTAACACATTAATAACTTCTCTATCCAGCGTATCAAATCTATCTTGCTGAATTTCCCGTCCATACTCATAGGAAAATTTTAATAATTTAAAAAGTGAAGGAAGGACTTTAATTGTGTTTATTTTTTGAAGAATACCTTTTCTGTATTCAAACTTCTTTTTTCTCGTAATAAAATCAGCATAACATCGTATTGCTTCCAAATTTTGTTGTTCAATAAGCAATTTGGCTGATTCTAAGAAAAAGTTCTCATCTTTTGATGACAGTTTATGAATTAATTTTTCTTTACATTTTTTATTGTTTTGCGTCACAAGAATTTTAGCAGCTTTAGTAAATAATTTCAATTCCTTTATATCCAGTATTTCTTCTAAAAAAGCCCTACAATCAGGAAAATTTACCACTGTTTCCAAAGCTAATAATCTATTTCCCATTTCTATTTTTGGATCCTTAACTATACCATATAAACAGTCCCTTGCTTCTTGTATTTTATACTTTTTGCAATAATTAATATGATTTTTAAGTACTTGATTAGCCTTAATCTCTTTATTCATATTTTCTAAAATTCTTTCTCTCATTTTTTCAGTAGGGAGTTTATTTTCGAGGTAATCTATTCCTACAAATTGGGTTCCTTCAATCCAATCAAAAGAGAGCATATCCAATAAGACATCTTCCGGATATTTTAGATTAAATTTTATTAAGAAATACCACAAGTCTACAGCCAACTGGTTTTTTGCCGATGTTGTTTTATCTTTTGATACCAAAGCTTCTTTAAAATTAACTTTTTTAAGATTTTCTAAGCAAAAATTATCAATTATAGATTTTTGTCCTATAGATAACTTTATTTCATTTCCACCATAATAAAGTAAATTAAATATCTGCCGAAATGTAAACCTCTTATAATTCCACTGGTCAATTTTTTCTTTTAATTTATTAAATGTCCATTTTTCTTTCCTTTCTTTTGCAAAAAGGAACCGAAGTTCTCGAACAACAAATTCGTTATATTTTTTTGTGGAACTATACCTCAATATATCGTCATAATCTAATTCTTTCTTCTTTTCCCCATTAAAAATATTCTCAATTTCTTTTAATAATTCTTCTCTGTCAAAAATTATTTGAATCTCCTTTTTAATTTTGTCTCTGCGTTCTTTTTCGTAATCCCTCGGGGAAACAGGGGAAGGGATTCCTATTTCTTCCCTAATTTTTTTTACTGAGAAGTCAAAATCATTTCCCCTCCAGCTATGCAGACAATTGATGAACAGCAGGAGATTATTCTTTGAAAATTTATTATTGCGGTATTCTTGAAGCAAAAAATCAATACATTCTTCATCTGCTATCAATGCTACAAAAGCTAAAAGAGAATAATTATTGTCTATTCCTTCTGCATAAAGTTCTTTAACAAATTTAAAAGCTGTCCCGGTATTTTGAAAAAATATCTGGAATATAGAAATATCCTTTTTTCTATAACCATATTCCTCATCTACGCTTCTAATTAATTTTTTTACTTCATTATAAATAGTATTATCCTCTTTATAGGCTTCAATTATATTGTTAACTATTTTTTTCATTGCCCTTTCTATCCAAAAGATTTCAAAATCCTGCGGATTTTCAATAAAATAGTTAATAATTTTTCTAATACCCTCAATAGAACTAACTTTTTCTATTCCCTGCACAAGATACCAGCTTTCGTCTACCAAACGGGTTTTTGTAGAATTAGTCCGTAATCTTGTTTTAGGTATTCCCTCCAGCAAAATATCTACATATCGGTCAGTGTATTTACTTTCTTTAATTAGATAATAAAAACCGGATAATATCCAATCATTATTTGAATTTTTGAGTTCTTTAAGAGCATCCATTGTATCCGGTGTAGCCATTTTTAATCGACCCAAAGCATAAAAACATTGGTGGCGAACATTTAAATTTTCCTTTTCGTCCAATACATATCGAATCAATAATCTTCGCAATGATTCATCTGCCAAATTTTCCATTCTTCCCAATATCTGAATTGCATTATATCGATGTGTAAAATGTTTTTTGGAATGAGCAAAGTTCATTAAATAGTCATATATCTCCTTTGTTTTAGTAAAATCAGCTAATTTTTCATGGTCAATATTTCTATCAATCCAGATTTTTCTGTCTGTATATTTTTCAAATATTTTTTTAAACAGTTTTACCCTTTTATTTTCATCAATCCTGTTTGTTTCAAATTTTAGAGCAAGTTCGGGGTCGTTATTCATTAGATATTTGAGAAAATCGTCTTTTGCTCTCAATTGACATAAAAAAGCCGTCACATTGACCCATGAAGGAATGATTTTATTTTTTTTATTATATTTAAATAAACCAAGAATTTTTACGATAATTTTACTTATTTTAATTCCAAAACGGTTATAATCAATATATTCTTCAACCAACTTTTTTATTGTAATCACCCAATTTAAAGAAATAGGGAAAGAAATAAATTTTAAAATATCGTTCAGACTATTCTTTACTAATATCTCTGCCGCCAGATATTCCTGGAAATTATTATGTTGGAATTGGTAAACATCCCCATTTTTAAAAAATGATTTTTTAATTAATGAAAGCTCTGCTATGATTCTTCGTTTCTTTTTATCGGAAATAATTTTATTGAATTCACTAATGGTAACGAAATTTTTCTGAAGAGTTTCCATAACCAAAGATATATACATTAGATCCTTTTTTATCTCTGAAAGAGGATACTCTTGCCTTGAATCATCTTTATCCGCAAATTTTTTTTCATCGTTTTGAAGAGCCAAAGATATAATTTTGGAAAAGATATCACTTCTCTTTACCGGTATTTTTTTATCCCTTTGATATATCTTAATCAGATGAGTTAAGAAGAAAGGATTTTTTGCTAAATCGAATAACAACTGCTTATTCAGTTGAGTTAAGAAAACATCTCTATCCTGATTAAGTAATTTTTGAGTGTATTCTTGAATATCCTCTGAACTAAAAGGTAAAAGATTAAAAATGTCCCAATTTTCAAATTGTCCGGAATAGAAATTTGTCCTGCACGCAATGATAAAAGTAGACTTAGCATATTTTTCTGTGAAGTTCTTGATTTTTCTTACCGCTATCTCTTTGTTTATCACCTGATCAAACTCATCAAAGAGAAAAACAAGTTTTGATTTATCATAATCTAACAGACTTTTTGATTCCTCGCCGATTTTACCTTTCACATAATCTGTCATCTCTTCGTCAACATAGGTGTCCAGCTCAATAAAAATGGGTATGAAATCCTGATTTTCTTCCTCTTTAAATTTGCAAGTAACCGCTTTTAATTCCGTACTCTTTCCATATCCGGCATCACTGAGCAAAACTATTCTTTTTGTTCCCTCGGCAATTAAAGTATCGAGGTCAAAAAAACTTTCTTCCGAAGAAGGAAAATATTCTCCACCTTGGTAATATTCTTCCCTCTTTAACAATTTTCTATCAATATAATTATTATTTATTTTAGTCTTAAGCCCTTCAAAATATGGAAGTTTGTATATCTCACTTATTTTAGCCTTGCGTTCAGCATTATTTTTTCCTCCATATTCTCTTACGAGTTTATCATTAATCGCTTCTAACACTAATTGAACAAGTTCCTCAGTAGTAGTATATTCCTTTCGCCAATGTCCTTGATTAAAATCGGTTATCTCGCTTAAAAATTCATTTAATCTTTTTTCCCTATTACTACTGTCTTCAGCTATAAAAATCAAGATAGGAAGTTGATTCCTCTTTGCTTCAATGTATTCTATTTTTACAACAGAACACCCTTGAGGATTATTCTCTGCCGGGATATAGCCATATTGATTTTTAAAAATTCCAATATAAATATGGCTTTTTCTTATTTCTTCTAAACAAACCTGTCTGGGAGATTCTGACTTAGCAACAAACGATTCTGCATATACCGACTCCCATGACCGATTTTGGCTAACCGCAGCAGCAACAGCTTTTCTTTCTTCTTTTAAATCATTCATTGTAGAACTTATAAAAACCCGTAATTTTGCCATAATCACATATAGACTTTATATGCCTTCCTTATTTTTTTCTTCTGACTTTTTTTCTATTGTCATCCAGCCATTTTTCTAAATCTTTTCTGCGAAACCTCCAATTCCACCCAACTTTAATTGCAGGTATTTTTCCCTGTTGAGCATAAGAATAAACTGTTGTGGTATCCAACTGAAGATATTCAGCAACTTGTTTAATAGTAAGCAGTTTTTCTCGTACCATAATCCCCTCTCAAATTTCACAATTTTGATATGATTTATTTTACTAAAAAAAATCTTTAGAGTCAAATAGTTTCATAAAAAACCATAAAATTATATAATTTCTCATAAATAGTACTGCTATAGAAAAGAGTTACTGTTAATAGGAACAAGTGCAGAAAAACGAAGTGTTTTTGGTAATCCGAATTTTTCTATTGAAAAATTTGGGAAATATTATCATTCCACTAATCCCACAATTTCGATAAAAGCGGCATTAGTGGAAAAAAGGAGAGTTATAAAAAAGATTTATTTTGTTTTTAATTCAAAGCAGATTTTTTGGATGCACCATACGGCAACAGGCATACCCATAATTTTAGCCGGCTTAAAACGCCATTTTCGAATTACCCTCATTGCTTCCTGCCCAAACTCGTATAAACCGCCGTTATCCAGTAATTTTACCATTGTAACTTTTCCTTCCCGGTCGATAAGAATTTTCAACGTTACGATTCCTTCTATATTTTTTGCGATGGCTTCAAAAGGATAATCCGGCTCTTTATATTTTATAAGCTGTGGTAATTGTTCCACTTCGCTTAAGTCATAGGTAATCATAGGGGCAATCAAATCCACTTCGTTAGCTAAAGCATTAGGATCTAACTCAAAAGTAATTTTTCGTCTTAATTCCGGTTTAATTATGTTTTTTTTAATTTTTCTTTGTTTTATTTCTTTGGGTTCTTTCTTTTTTTTAAGTTTTATCTTTTCTTTCTTTAGCCTAACTACTTCCACTTCGATAGGTTTAATTTTGTTTACCGGCTGATGAAAACAATAATGCAGTAAGGGTAGAAAAGAAAAAATAGCAATATTAATTAAAAAAGATATACCAAAATCTTTGCATTTCTCCATTCTTTTAATCCTTTATTCTTCTTTCATTGCGGCTAAAGAGATTCTTTCCGCACCGGCTTGTTTACATTCATCCATCACCGTAATTATTCTGCCTGTTGATGATAATTTATCCGCAATAATAATTATAGAACTATCTGTTTTATCCCTTAATATCTCTTTTATTATCCTGTTTAATTCTGCCAAATCAACTTTGCGGTTATTAATATGAATAGTTCCTTCCTTAGTCACGGAGATTAATACACTTTCCCGGGATAAACTCCGGGCTGTCTTTGCTTTTGGTTTGTGAACCTCAACCCCTGTTTCTCTGGAAAACGTAGTAGTGACCAGAAAAAAAATCAAAAGCAAAAAAACCATATCCACTAAAGGAGAGATGTTCAGTTCCGGGGTTTTCCTTTCTCTCCGATATGAAAATCCTCTTAACTCACTCATTGTTTATCTCCTTTCGTCAAAATATTAATTATTTTGTTTATGTTTTTTTCAAATTCGAAAATTTGTTGATTAACTTTCTTCATTAAATGATTATGGGAAAAAAGAGCCGGTATAGCAACAATCAATCCCGACTGGGTAGTAATTAATGCCTGGGATATTCCTTTAGCCAACGATTGTGGGTCTCCCGTTCCAAAAAGAGTAATACTATCAAACGTTGCTACCATCCCGCTAACCGTCCCTAATAATCCCAGCAGAGGCGCAATAGAAGCTAAAGAAGCAATCGTGGAAAGACTTTCTTCCAGACGGGGATATTCTTCATGCATTATTTCCTGCACGATATTTAACAAAGATTTCCTCGTTTTAGATTCATCATCGGCCAAAGCTTTTACCGTTTTGGATAATATACCCGGGGTAACAAAGGATAACTCTACTATTTTCTCTTTTTCCCCTTTTTGTAAAAAACTAATAATTTTATCAGTAAATATCCCCTGGTTTATATCCTCTTTTTTAAGCCGGCAATACTTTCCAATAATTAAAGTCCAAATTACAAGCGAAACAATAAATATGGGAATCATTACCGGACCACCACAAATTAACATTTCCAAAATTGATTTAACCATTTATTTTTTCCTTACATAGGGAATTAATAAATTTAACTGCGTTTTTTTCCATATCAGCAGCTATTTTTTCTGCCCGGTCGGAAAGATAATTATGTATTAGCAAAGCCGGTATTGCAATAATCAGTCCTGCCTCTGTAGTAATTAAAGCCTCGGAAATACCCCCCGCTAATAACCTGGGGTCTCCTCCCCCGTGGTAGGTAATTATTTTAAAAGTAGAAATCATTCCGCTTACCGTTCCCAACAACCCCAATAAGGGAGCAACCCCGGCTAAAACACCTATGGTAGAGAGATTTTTTTGCAGGCGGGGAATTTCTTCTAAATGTTGTTCGTGAAACATTTCTTCTACTACCTGCCTTCCGGCTTGTTGCTGTTCTAATCCTATTTTTAACATTCTGGCTACCGGGCCGGGGGTATTCAGGCATAACTCTATCGCTCCGTTTTTATCATTGCTTTTCCACAAATCCATTATTTTGTTCATTAGTAAATCCGCATCAGTATGTTCCCGTCTAAACGCCAATAATCTTTCCACCGACATTATAATAATTCCCAGAAGTAAAAATGCGATGGGAATCATCACCGGTCCGCCTTTTATTATCCATGCAATAATACCCTTCCCCCCCTCTTCGCTTATTTTAGATTTAGCTCCCTGGATTATATCCATAGGAACAAGAATGTTTCCTTTATCTTTTTTACGCAAAGGAATAAACATTTGCTTTAATTCTTTGCGTAAGGAAGAAGATAGGTTTTTGTTCCACCGGTTAACAATTTTCCCTTTTTTATAATTTTTTTCCCACAATCCTAATTTACCATCATTTGCTCGATAAACAGCAAATGCATTCCCTATTTTTAAGAGCTCTACTTCCTGTCCGTCTACTTTATCCCGATAATATTTTAAGGTTTCCGCTTCCGAAATTTCCTTTTCTAAAAAATTGAGGAGGTCGGAAAAACTTATTATTGAATCTATTTTTTCAAATTTATCCTGCTGAACAAAAAACAAATTGTTTTTATTTTTTCTCTTTAAACTTTCTTTTTTTTCATTTATAAAATTTCGGATTTCTTTTGCTATATTTTCCAACGTCCCACATTCATTCTGAATTTCACCTTTATTTTCTTCTAAAATATTCAGCTCTTCTTCTAAGTTAAATTTTTTCGTTTTCAAATCAGCCAACCCGTCTTCCAAGGAATAAACTTTCATTTCCAGTGATTTTAACCGGTTATAGCTATTCACTTTATCATTGACCCTTGCTATTTTTTCCTGCCTTAATTGTTCTCTCAATTCATTCAATTTATTAAGGTCCTCTTTGTTATACGCCATTAGACTTTGCGTGAAAAAAACAATGGCTATTAAACATAGAAACCCAATATATTTTTTCATTATTTTATACCCTCCGTCCGGATAATGGAATCAACTATAACCGGAAATTCTATAAGCTCGGGAATTCTTTTGCCTTTCATTGTCTCAATTGCTTTTTTTATATTTGTTCGACACTTTCGACGTAAATCATTTTTCCACACATATCCCTCTTTGTTTTTTAGCAAATATCCTGTTTCTTTCCCGTCATTAGTCTGATAAAAAAGCATAACCCTTCCTACCCTTACTATTTTTGCTTTTTTTATTTCACCTTCCATAGTTTCTCTCTCTTCAGCATAAATCTCGCTGTTTTCGCCTAATTCTACTTCCCTGACAAGCTGAATATAAATTTCCTGCATTACTTCTAACAAATCACTTTCTTTTTGTTGCAGACTTCTTTTAAGATTGTCCATCCGGTTTAACTGCAGATCAATTTCAAAAGGAAATCCGAATTTAATTCTTTCTTCAATTTTTTCGATATCTTCAACTAACACTTTCTTTTCCTTAGCAAGAAAAATCTCAGATGCCTTTTTATCTTTACCTAATTTACTTTCCTCTTTTTTAACACTACTGATTTTATTTTTTAATTCCCGGGTATCATTTTTTAAATTGCCAATTTTTTCTTCGAGCACTTTTATTCGTTCTTCCAGACTTTTGTGTGCTGAAGAAACCTGTTCTTTTTCCCTTTGATGTTCTGTTTTTTCTTCTTCCAGCAACCGGGCTATTCTTTTAATATCCTCATTAATTTTTTCCCCGGTTCCGGCTTCAATAAAAGAACTTAGAAAAATTGCCGATCCTGCAATTAAAATAAACTTTCCTATACTCATACAAAACTCCCCTTTTTATATTTTATAAATTTTACTTTTTGGAATTAAATTATCCTGTATCCATTTATATTTATTTTTCCCTTTACCACCGGCATTTGCTGCATACAGAATGGCTCTTCATCGTTTTAATAAAGTTAGTATATTTTCTTGACCGTCTAATCTCTTTTATGTTTTCCTTAAGAGCATTTCCCATACAATCCCGGGGAAGAAAACAACAGGGAGTAACTTCTCCCGTTACCGTAACGAAAATACTGCGTTTAACAACGTTGCAGGGCAAAGAATGTCTCCGGGGTAAATATAACTTTAATTTCTTTTTTCCAGCCAGCTCTTTCGCTCCTGAAAACAATTCCTTTTCTTCTTCCCGGGAAATATATTCAACCGTAGAATCTATTTTATGAACATTAAATAACCTGTGTAAAATTACCGCATCAAACCCAAGTTCGCAAGCAACTTTTATTAAATCCGGAATTTGTTTAAGATTATCTTTATATATCGCAATATCCATATAAATTTGGGGAAATTCACCTCTCCGTTCATTTCTCTCTTTTATCAAATCTTTAATTTGTGGTAAAATAACCGGAAAAAATTTCCGGTTATATATTCCAAAAGCAATCTCTCTTAACCCACTTTTAAAAACCTTCTCTATGTTTTCTCCGATTAAAACCCCATTACTGGTAAGATTAGTATACACTCCTTTTGATTCAGCATATTCTATCATTCGAAAAATCTCCGGATTTAATAATGGTTCTCCCCATCCATGCAAACCGACAAACCGGAAATTTTTAAATTGCAGTATTTTCTTAAAATTTTCCAAGGAAAGGAAGGAATCTAAATTCTCCAGATTTTTTCTCATACATATTGCACAATTTAAATTACACCTGCGTGTAGGTTCCACCTGTAAAGTCAAATCCGGCTTTTGCCAAAACATTACTCCCAACTCCCAATTTCAAAATTCCAACCTCCAACTTCAAAACTAAAAAAATGAAGGTGAAATGTGTTTCGAACGATATAGCAAATTTTAACAAAAACTATACCACTTCTTCACATTATTTTTTACAAAAAACCCTTAATTTATCTAAACCAAAAAACCGGTAATTCCAAATTAAAGCAACCCCTAAAGCTACCAAAGCACCCAGGTGGGGCAATATTCGGCATACCCCATGACAACCACTAACCTTCCCTTCCGTAACGACACTTATTGGAACACACATAATTTTTTACCTCCTATAATTTTTTTAAGCAAAAACTAAAGTTCTGTTAATAATTTCCGTGTTTTTTCCAGCACTCTATTATTTCCCCGTTCTTCAGCTAATTTTATTGTCTCTTGCCAATATTTTTCAGCTTTTTCTACATCTCCCATTTTAGAGTAAACAATACCTATCTGTTTATATGCATCTAAATAGGCGTTCCAGAAATAAACCCTTCTATCTGTTTTCTCTTTCAAACTTATTATTTTTTTAAAATCAGCAATTGCCTTCTGATACTGTTCTAGTTCCAAATAACATAATCCCCGTTTTTGATAATTTCTATACTTCGCTTCTTTTTCTTTTCCAATTTTATTGTTTAATGATTTAATCACCTTATGCCATTCTTTTTTTGCTTTTTCTTTTTCTCCTTTTTCTCTATATGCTTTTCCCAATTCTATCCGCACAGACTCCTTTCCTGCATATTCTTTTCCAAAACTACTCGGGGCATTTAAGCTTTTTTCCAGACTATCTACTGCCTGAACATATTTCCCCAAACCATAATAACTTTTACCAAGAGTAGAATAATAATAAGAATCTTTCTTTCCCCCCTCCAGTTCAATACTTTTATTTGCCCAGTCAATTACTTCTTTATTCCGGTCTAATTCCAGATTAATCATTGCCAAATAAATAAAAGCAGCATTATTATCCGGTTGTAATTGTATTACTTGCTTAAAATCATCGCTTGCTTTCTTTAAATCAATAAAATTTAGATAATTTCTTCCCCGGCTATAATATACCCCGGCTAATCCTTCTTCACCTACTTTATCGACAATTACACTTTCATTTTGCAACGCCTCATTATATATTTTCTCTGCTTCTTCCCAGTTTCCATACCTATATATGGCATTGGCTTTCCCGGCTAAAGCCAATTTATAAGTAGGATTTAACTCCTGCACTTTATTAAAATCCGCTATAGCCCGGGTGTATTTATCTTTATCTTCCTCACTGAAAGGTTTATTGTAATAATGTACACTCTTATTATAAGCAAGACCACGATTGTAATAAACATCTACATCGTACGGATCCAATTTGATTGCTTTACTAAAATCCTCAATTGCTTTTTGATATGGTTCATTATTTCGCCAGGAGCCCTTTTTAAAATAGGTAAGTCCCCGATTAAAATAAGCTGTTTTGTAATCCGGGTTTAATTCTATTGCCTTAGTATAATCAGAAATTGCCTGATCATATTTTTTACCCTTTGCCTCACTTTTTTCTTCGTTCTCATCTTCTTTTTTAGCCTTTGCTTTAAGCTGGTAATAAGCCAATGCACGGTTATTGTACAAAAATGCATTATCCGGATTAGATTTTATCGCTGTAGTATAAATATCAAATGCCTGTTGATAATTACCTGCTTCATACTCTTTATACCCCAAATCATTGTATTTCGCTTTGGATTGAATAGTAACCATAGACCAAACAACTAACCCTACAAAAACCATCAAAATTATTCCTCTTATATTCTTTTTTTTCATTGTTATTTCTCCTTCCTCTTTAAAGTAATTTAAGAATTCTCAAAACACAGACTCTATCACAATTCAATTTTTTTGTCTGATAGCCGCACCCTTTCTTGCCTACCCGCCAGTCCGTAAGCTGAGTCCACCATCCATTCGGAGGAAAGTCTGCGGCTACCTAATAAGGCAAAGGAACTAAAGCAATCTCCAAAAATTAGAAATTTACCGTTACACCACCGGTAAATATTCTCCCTTCACCAATTTGCTCTGATTCTTCATCAAACAGATTTTCTACATTAAAGAACAGTTTAACCCCGTCGGCAACTACTTTCGAAATTTTGGCATGGGTTAAAAAATAATCATCATTTTTTTCGGTATTTTCTTCATCCGCAAAGACTTCCCCTTCATATTCCTCCCGTAATTCAAACATAAACCCTATTTTTTCATTATAATAGCGCAGGCTTAAATTTGCTCTATGTTCCGGGACATCGGTTAATTCTTTTTGGGTTTCTTTATCTTCCGTATTCATCCAGGTATAAGCCAGCGTAGTCATAATTTGCTCAATAAGATACCCTTTCAAATTGAATTCTACACCCTGGGTAAATACCTCACCAATATTATGATAGGTATATTCACCTTCTACCGGAAAGGGAGGAGGGAAAGAAAATCTTCTCACCCAATAACCTTTTATCATATCTTCAATATCATTTCTAAAGAAAGCTACACCGGAGAAGCATTTATCGCTAAAGCGATGCTCTACTCCTATCCTATAACCGGTTGAAGTTTCGGGTTTCAAATCCGGATTTCCCTTTATCCAGAAACCAGTCGGGCCTACGGGATGATACGTCAATCTGTATAAATCCTTAAAATCCGGACTCTTAAATGCCTGCCCCCAGGAAGCACGCAAATTGGTCTTTTCACCGGCTTTATATAATAAATCTATTTTGGGATTAGTTTCTTCTCCCCATTCGCTATGAGAATCCAACCGAACAGCAGGAACTATTACTAAACGGTCCAGAATGCTTACTTCATCTTGGATGAAAAAGCTATTAGTTGTTTGCTCTTTTTTCTCGGCAAAGTCACTATTCTCCATCTCTTCATTTAGTGTTTCAGTTCCTATAGTTACTAAATTCTTTTCAACAAGCAAACAACTATACTGTGCTTCTCCCTGAATTAGTTGAATATCCGTCTCAGTAGCAACCGGTCCTCCTCCCACACGAGATTCATCATCACACTTCCATATATAAGAACCCACCTTAAAAAAAGAATCGTCATTTATTTTCCAATCTAATCCAATATCAAGATTAGTTTTGCTACTTTCTGAATATTCGGTCGTGTCATTATAGAAATCCGAGCCAAACTTTAATCCACTATTTTCGTTGAACTCGTATTTAAACTTACTTACTAAATTATAATTATCATATTGACTTTCTTCCGTTTCGCCTCTAATTTTGTTCGCATTTGCGCTGATATCAAATTTTAATTTGCCCACTATTGAACCAAGTCCTATTTTCAATATTTCCGAATCATACCTTCCAAAGGCAAAAGTCGCATTAGCATTAGTCTTTTCAGAAGTTTTAGTAATAATATTTATTACGCCATTTAAAGCATCACTACCGTAAAGTACTGAATTCGGACCCTTTACTATTTCAATCCGCTTTATCGTATTTACGGGTAATTCAGTTAATATATGTCCGCCTTCAATCCTCTGTCCATCAATGAGAATCAGGGTATATTCGGATGAAAGCCCTTCAATAGAATAAACATCCCTGCCCATTGGTTTATACCTGCCCACAGACTTAATTCCCGGAATCCATTTTAATACATCCATAACTGTTACTGCATTAGCTCGTTCTATTTCTTCTCCGGTAATAACCATTGTTTCTACCGGAGCATTTTTTAATAAATGTTCCGTTTTAGTCCCGGTTACTACTACATCTTCCAGCTCAGAAATCTCCTCCTGTGCTTTTACTCCCTGACCCAGTCCCAGCAAAATAAACCCGGGTAATACAAATATTAACAATCTTAATTTTTTTAACATCTCCTTTCATCCTCCTTTTTAAAATCCACCGCTGGTTATCCAGTTGGAGGTATTACTGTTGCAAATTATAAGTTATAAGCATATTGCTTTTGTTTCTCTTTTGTCGGCTCTGTTCGTACGGTCACCTGTCTGTTCTTATCTACACCACCTCTTTTCTTATTAAATTAGTAAATAATTACTGTTAAATAGTTCGCTACAAAATTACACCGTCTTATAAATTTATTTTAAAATCGATTATAAACAGAACACTTTTTCTCTTTTCTTTTAATAAACGCACCGCATCAATTTTTTACCCTTTTTCCGCCACAATATATATTAATGGCATTTTATCCTCCGGATCTTTTATAATTTCTTCCTTTGCCACGTTGAAACCGGATTTCTTTATCATATCGGAAGCACTATTTAAGTTTAAATTATGGAAAACAGGAATTTTTACAAAGACATTATAAATCATCATTATTATTTTGTATATCCGGGATTCTCCAATGCCGACTATTGTTGCAATAAACCGGCCTTTTGGCTTTAACACCCTGCGTATTTCAGATAAAGCTTTTCGAGGATATTTCATATTATGCAATGCATTTGTACAAATAACCACATCAAAGATTTCACGCTCGAAAGGTAAAGAATAAGCATCCTTTGCGGAAAAGTCTATATTGTTAATTCTTTTTTCTTCCATTTTTTTCTTTGCTTCTTCAATCATTAATTCTGAAATATCGACTGCATAAACCTTTTTAGCCTGTTTAGCTACCCGAAAAGTAATCAGTCCTGTACCGCAAGCAACTTCTAAAATAGTATCACAAATAGTTAGGTCTCCTAATATCTTATCCGGTAATGATGATTGGTAAATTTTCCACCTCTTTTGTATAAATCGGTCATACCTGGGGCTAATTTTATCCCAAAACTTCTTCTCTTGTTCAATTCTTTGGTTATCTTCCACTTTCTTTTTCCTTCTCAGATATTTCTTATTATTTTTTTATTTTTTAAAATCGTTTCTTTTCTTTTTTTTCAATCCGGACTATTTTAGAATCGTGAATGACAATCACTACCTCTCCATATTTTATTTCTTTAATAGCCCCAAGTATTTCGTCAAAAATTTTAGAATTCCTATCTTTTATCTGTTTCATAATTATCAATCTTAACAATCCTTCAATTATTTTTCTTACCTTACTTCCTCTCGGCAATTTATAGCTCAATCTTTCCCTAATAAATTTTCTATTCCCAAAAGCATTTCTTTCTCATCATCACCATGTGCTAATATTGTTATTTTATCGCCCCTAACTATTTCTAAAGATAATAAATCTATAATGCTTCGGGCATTTATTGATCCTCCCCTTTTTTTTAAAAGGAAATTCGCTTTAAATTGGGAAATAATGCCTGTCAATTTCATACAATTAAGTATATTTAATCCTTCTTTTAACCTTATCTGAAAATTTCTTTTGCTCATTTTATTCCTTTCCCATCCTATCGGGGGAAACTAAATAGTAGTTTCCCCCGGGTTTTTTGTATTATTCGTTAAAACTTAACTTCCATTCCTCCATAAATGATTCTGCCGGTATAAGGAGCCCACATAAAAGCTGCATCTGCAGGTCTTTTATCATCCTGGATATAATCAAACAAATTCTTTGCTCCCGCCACTAAAATAACCCCTTCCGATATCTCCTTTGAGACCTTTATATTATTGACGACGAATTCTTCTGTATGCTTTATTTCGTTCTCCGTTTCATCCTCTTCACAATAATCAATGTATAAACTACCGGTATAATTAGCATTCCAGATAAAATTCCAACCTTCAGGCCTGTAGGCTAATTTTACTCCACCCGTTGTTTGAGGAACCCGGGAAATATATTTGCTGTCATCATAGTAATCAGTTCCTTCCCAATCATTCCGTTTATCTTCGTACTGGGCATCCGTATAAGTAAAATTAAAATCAATATCAAAATCCTGAATCATTTTTACCCCTAATCCTAATTCTATTCCCTGAGTATAGGCATCACCAATATTTTCCCACTGATAATCATAACCTAACTGCGATACTTCATCACTGGCATCAGCAAAGCTAATTTTTTTCTCCAAATTAGTCCTAAAAAAATTAAGACTTAGAGAATATTCTTCATATATCCGATCCCATCCTAAATTAAAACTTACTGATTCTTCCGGTTCCAGCTCACTGGATTTATAAACCCGGGGTGAACCACTACAAAGATGTAAATCTTCACTAAAACCGTAAGGAACTCTAAACCCTGTTCCCACACTCGTTCTTATAATATTACCGGGATTAATCTCATATTTTAAAGCACAACGAGGATTAATCGATGTTTCATCATATTCCACTTTTACATCTTCTAAACCCACCTTTGCACTTCCGGCAAACGTATCTTCGGAATTATGAGTATCATAGCGGGTACCAAAAACCAATTCCAATTTATCTGTTGGTTTAAATTCATCTTGAATATAAAAACCAACCTCCGAAGCACTCTTCTCACTTTCTGATTTATAGGAAGTACTGGATTCCAAATTGACATACATCCCTTCTTCGATCAGATTGTTGTAATTGTATTGCACACCAACAAGAAGCTTGTTTTTTTCTCCCAACGGATGCGCATAACTTATATCCATTACATAAAGATTTTCATCGGCCATATAAGGATGTAGTATATTACTGGGGGGATACTCATTACTATGAGTTCCCAAATAATCGCCCACAAAAGTATCGTTGGTAGCATTACGATTGTGAGTGGCAAAGGCAAGATTTATTCCCAGTCTACTTCCTAATTCAAAATCTTTCTGCCAACCTATATTTATTTCCTCTCTTGTGGTAGCTATATGTTCAGAACCTTCGGCAAAAGGATTTTCAAACACCCCTTCTCCTTCACCGCCTTTTCTTGACTCATTAATCGTTCTTCCGGAAAAGGATAACTTATCATTACCAGTAAGTTCGTAAAAGTTTACCCTGGCTCCAACACCAATATTATCTGTCCTTACTCTATCGGTAAATCTAACTCCCCCATCCATTTGCGCCTTATTTTCATCATCTACAAATATCTCATCTGCAGTACTTTTCTGGGCAGTAAGCATAATATCTTTATTTTCTCCTGCGATTGAAGCATTTAAAGAATAAACATTAGAATTATGCTGTCCCCATTGGGTTTTAAGCGTTAGTTCCGGCTTGGAAGTCGGCTTCTTGGTGATAATGTTTATAACTCCTGAAATTGCTGAACTACCATAAAGCGCAGAACCTGCTCCTTTTACAATTTCTATTCTTTCGATATTAGACGCAGGAATCTGATCTAAACCGTACACCCCTGCTAATCCCGAAAAAATCGGTTGTCCATCAATTAACACCTGAACATGTCCTGCTTCCAGTCCCTGCATTCTAACAACGGTAAAACTACAATAAGAGCATTGCTGTTCTACTCTTACCCCCGGAACCCCTTCCAAGATTTGATAAAGATTAATTGCCCCTTTATCTTCAATATCCTGTGCTGTCAGGACCTCAGTTCTCACCGGTGTATCTTTTAACTTTCTTTCCGTTTTAGTCCCGGTAACCACTACCTCTTCTAATTTTAAAACTTCCTGCTCCACTTTCTCCACCCGCTTAACTTCTTCAGCCTGTTTTATTTCTTGACCTTGCTCAATTTCCTCATCCTTTTTAATTTCCTCTGGCTGTTCAATTTCCTGAGCCAAACAATAATAAGTATTTACTCCCAAACATGTAACTAAAATACTTGCTACCAATACTAACTTCCACTTACTAAACATTTTCTTACTTCCTCCTTTATTAAAATTAAATTTTTTTTCAATGCGAATTTTGTATTACTCACCTCCTTCTTTATTTTTTCTTTGTTTTAGTCTTTGCTATATTTTTTAGGTTAACCTATATTTCAATTTAAAAAAAATTCCCCTTTTTCTCTATTCTACTTTTAACTAAATAAACTACCTATTTGATAAATCAAAACCGCCACTACCCAGCCAAGTATTAAACTATATCCTACAGCCAATGCAGTCCACTTCCAGTTAGTCTCTTTCTTTATAGTGGCAATTGCGGCTATACAGGGAATATATATTAGAGACATTGCCATAAAAGCATAGGCGGAAAGAGGAGTAAATTGTTGTAAAATTACATTTTTTAATCCCATTCCTTCTACTCCATACAAAGTTCCCAAAGTCCCCACTACTATTTCTTTAGCTACTATTCCAAAAAGCAGAGATACTGCTGCCTGCCAGGTACCAAAACCGGCTAAGGAAAATAATGGGGCAAGCAAGGAACCCAATTTACCAATCAAACTCTCCTTTGAAGCATATTCCACTCCCGCAGGCAAAGAAGCCAACAACCAGATAAATATCACTCCCACAAAAATAATCGTCCCTGCTTTTTTCAAAAATAAGCTTCCTTTTTCCCACATATGAATCAAAACACTTTTTACTTGTGGCAATCTATAAGGAGGTAATTCCATGATTAAAGGAGCAACTTCCTGTTTAAAAAAGATACTCTTAAAAATTCTGGCTACAACAATAGCTAAAACGATACCCATAAAATAAAGAGAAAAAACTACCAGCCCCTGATGTTTGGCAAAAAATGCTCCGGCAAAAAGGGTATAAATAGGCAATCTTGCAGAACAGGACATTAAAGGATTAACTAAAATAGTAAGAATTCTATCTTTTTCCGATTCCAATGTTCTTGCCGCCATAATCCCGGGAATATTACAACCAAAGCCTAACATCATAGGAATAAAGGATTTACCATGTAATCCCATTGTATGCATTACCCTATCCATAATAAATGCTGCCCGTGCCATATAACCGGAACCTTCTAAAATAGAAATTATTAAAAATAAAAGCAAAATGTTAGGCAAAAAAATCAAAACCGAACCCACTCCGCCAATAATTCCATCTACTAATAGAGAAGAAATCCAGGCAGGAGCCGCCAGAACATTCATTCCCAAAGAAACTATTCCTCCCAACCATCCGAAAAAGCTATCGATTAGGGCTGCCAACGGAGCCCCAAAAGTAAACACCAACTGAAAAGTAAGCCACATTAATCCTAAAAAAATAGGTATCCCTAAAAATTTATTGGTTACTATTTGATCAATTCTATCGGTAATTTCTTTCCTTTCCCTTATTCCCATTATTTTGTGACAACATTCTTTTGCCAACCCTCTTAAAAAAGCGTACCTTCTTTCTACAATCGCTGTTTCGACATCATAGCCAAAATGTTTTTCCAGTTTAGCTATTGATTCAAAAACCTTTTTTTCTACTTCCTTTTCCTCCGGTAACCCCTTAATTTTCGCCAGGATATTTTCATCCTGCTCCAGGAGTTTTAATACCAGCCAGCGTAGAGAGTACCGGGACAATATTTTTTTCTCTCCTAAAAACCGCGATAAATTTCTTATTTCGTTTTCTAAGTCATTCCCATAATCTATTTCAAAAGTATTTTTTTCTCGTCGATCATAAATATCTTTAACCGCTGATTTTAAATTATCTATCCCCTTCCCTTTATTAGCTGCCGTTTTAATCACAGGAATACTCATTACCCGGGAAAGTTCTTTGATATCAATTTTAATTCCTTTATTTTCTATTATGTCAATCATATTTAAATCCAAAATCAAATTTACCCCTAATTCAAGCAATTGAACTGCTAAATAAAGATTCCTTTCCAAATTGGAAGAGTCAATAATTGCTACTACTACATCCGGTTTTTCTTCTATTAAAAAATCCCGTGCAATTTTTTCATCCAGGGAATGGGAAGCTAAACTATATATCCCCGGCAAATCAACTACTTTCATCTCTATTCCTTCATAAGTAAACGTTCCATCTTTTTTTTCTACCGTTACTCCCGGCCAGTTACCTACATGCTGACGGGAACCGGTTAAATTATTAAAAATTGTTGTTTTCCCGGAATTAGGATTTCCGGCTAAAGCAATTTTAATTTTTTTCTTCATCACTTTTCTCCTGCTAATTTTATTTGCTTTTTTACTTTACAAAAACTTTTTGCGCCATACCAAAACCCAAACCAAGACGTATTCCGCCTTTGGCAACAATGAGAGGACCATAGCCACAATTAGAAACAACTTCTACTATTACTCCCGGATAAAAACCCATATTGAGTAATTTGGTAACCAATCCTCTTCCTCCCCTTATTTCTATAATTTCAACCTTTTCCCCTGTTAAAGTTTTGCTAAGCGGTTTCATTATTATTCTAACACCTCCACTTCGATGCAAACAGCTTCTTCTTTTCTTAAAGTTAAATGGTAACCCTTTAATATTATATCTATGGGATCCCCTAAAGGAGCTACTTTGCGAACTGTTACTTCTACCCCCGGTAAAACTCCCATACTCAATAATTGTTTTTTTATTTTCGATTCGGGATTTATTTTAATAATTTTGGCTTTTTGCCCGATTTTTAAGTTATTCAACGTTAAAATAGATGACACTTGATTCCTCCCGTCTTTATTTTGTGTATTTTTTTTCTTTAAAGCGGCTTCCCGAAGAAAATTGCCAAAATCAGAAAGCCACAAATCTTTTTTCTTGTCCGAAAGTGTTTCAATATATTCTACTAATTCAGTAATTTTCTTTGTTGTTTCTTCACTAATATAATGTTCTATCTGACAGGCATCCTTTACTGCCGTTTGAACATCAACCCCTAACACCTTATGAAAAAGTCTGAATAGTATCTGATGCTTCTCATAAATTTTTTTTGCGGTCATTTCCCCTTTAGTGGTAAGCTCAATATACCCGTATTTTTCGTGATTAACCAGTTTTTTTTCATTCAAAATTTTTATTGCCCCGATTACCGAAGCCGCTTTAACATTTAACAATTTGACAATATCTTTAACCCGAACAACTTTTTCTTGTAAAGAAACCATTAAAATAGTTTCTAAATAATCTTCTAAACTTGGGCTTAAAAAATTCATTATTTTATCCTAATTAATCATAATAATGTTACCAATTGTTAGCCTTGCCTAACAATTACCGAATTGTAGCACAACCCTTTTATTCTGTCAAGATAAATTTCATTTATTTAAATTTTTTCGGCAGAAAAACCCAGACCTAATCTCTCATCGATTTATTACCACTTTTTTTGCTTTGATAAATTTCAATAAATTTCTCAATTGAACGGTCATAGGTTTTTTCTACTTCCGGAGGGAAAAAACAGGCAGGAAATTCATCAAGTCTTAAATGGTATTGTAAGCATTCGCAACATATACCTTTTCTGGCACAAGGTTCATAAGTACAATTGCAAATTTTTTTGTTTTTCTCGACGTTACATTCTCTCATTATTAATTTCCTCCTATTTTTTTATTATATCCTTTTCCTTTATTAAAAGTCAATTGTATTTTGAATTGACTTTCTATAAAAAATCTTGTATTCTAAAAAAGGTTTGTTTATGTTAATAGCAAATAAAAGTTAGTTAAAAACATTTGTCAAATAAAAAGCAGACATAGTCTTCACTTATTTATTTTAAAGGATACCATGACTAATTTTTTCACCCGATATCTATCTAATCCTTCCTGGCTAATCTCTTCAGAAGGCTGGGACTCCAAACAACAGAATATACTTGAAACGCAATTTACTCTTGGTAATGGTTATATCGGCAGTAGAGGAATTTTAGAAGAAATTCCCCGCAATTGTTTTCCCGGCACTTTTTTCAGCAATATTTATGATAAAACAGGGGCACAAGTAACTGAAATAGTTAACGCCCCCAATCCCATAGATTTCAGAGTAATCAGCAAAGGGGAAAAACTTGATGTCACTGCAATGGATGTTCTTAAACATAAACGAATTCTGGATATGCAAAAGGGTTTTTTAATTAGAAAAACAATTTATCAAAACAGTAAGAAAAAGAAATTTAATTATCAGTCAATGCGTTTTTTTAGTATGCACGACCCACATATTGCTGCAATGCAGGTTTATATCACCCCGTTAGATGATTCAGCTCATATTAGTATCGAAAGTGCTGTAAATTCTTCTATTACCAATAAAGGAGTAATTACCGAAGGGAACAAAAAACATGTTGATATCATAGAATTCATTAAATACGATAATGTTAATTATTTATGTTTTAAAACATTAGATCAGAATATTTTGCTTGCTTACGGAACACAATTAAAAATAGAACAAAACAAAAAAGTTTCCGTCGTTTCTACCCGCTCATTTGATTTAAAACTAAAAAAAGATGAAACCGTGATTATCACTAAGTTCTTTACTTTTTATACTTCACAGGAAATCCCCTCTAACCGAATCAAAAACAAAACGATAAAAAGTATCCAAAAAATTACTAAGAGAGGGGTTAATCAACTCTTCAATGATCATTGCAAAGCCTGGAGAAAAAAATGGAAAAAAGCCAATATAGAAATAGAGGGTGATTCTAAAACGGAAAAGGCATTAAGATTTAATATTTATCATTTGCTTATTTCTGCCAGCACGCAAGATATCAATGCCAGCATCAAAGCAAAAGCACTTAGCGGTGAAGGGTATCGAGGACATATCTTCTGGGACACGGAAATATTCATCCTGCCTTTTTTTATTTATACTCATCCCCTTATTGCCAAAAATTTATTGCTCTATCGTTACCGCAGATTGAATGAAGCCCGAAAAAACGCTCAACAAAAAGGCCTCAAGGGAGCTATGTTTCCCTGGGAATCAGCTGATACCGGAAAAGATGTCACCCCTCAGTGGTACAAAAATGTGGAAGGTAAAATCGAAAAAGTAGATACAATGAAATATGAACACCATATAACCGCTGACGTTGCCTATGGAATTTTTCATTATTTTACCGCTACCAACGATGTTTCTTTTATGTTAAAATATGGATTGGAAATTATTTTAGAAACGGCCCGATTCTGGGCAAGCAGAGTAGAACAAAATAAGCGAACTAAAAAATATGAAATAAACCATGTTATAGGGCCGGATGAATTTCACGTAGATGTCAATAACAATGCTTTTACCAATTTAATGGCAAAATGGAATTTAGAGGCCGCTCGAAAAATATATCTAACCCTAAAAAAAGAATCACCCGGTTCTGTAAAAACAATTACTAAAAAAATCAACTTAAAAATAAAAGAAATGGAGGATTGGGTAACTATAGCCCAAAATATGTTTGTCCCTTTTTCCGAGAAAACCGGAATTATCGAAGAATTTGAAGGTTATTTTAAACTAAAAAAACTCCCTTTACCTGAATTGGATAGCAACTTCTTGCCTCTTCTACCTAAAAAAATTCATACTATAGATAAAACCCAATTTGTTAAACAAGCCGATGTTGTTATGTTATTATATTTATTACCCTCCGCCTTTGATTATAACTTGAAGAAAAAAAATTATCTCTTTTACGAAAAAAGAACCCTCCATCATTCATCCCTTAGTGTTTCTATGTATTCTTTAATGGGTGTAAAGGTAGGCGAAAAAATTAAAGCCTATCGTTATTTTCGTAATTCGGTATATGCCGACCTTGAAAATATTCATAGCAATACTATCGACGGAATCCATGCTGCATCTTTGGGCGGGACATGGCAGGCAGCTATCAATGGTTTTGCCGGAGTAACAATTGATAACGGGTGTCTTTCTTTCCAACCAAAATTGCCTTCTCAGTGGGAAAAAATTAAATTTTTACTCCAATGGAAAGGATATGAAATATCCGTAAACATAAACAAAGAAAAAGTTGGTCTTTATTTCCCTTCCAAGAATAAAAATGTCAACTTGCCGATAAAAGTTTATGGTATTATGCAAAAATTACCGGCAAATAAAAGCACCGTTTTTTTTAGAAAAATAAAACGAAAAATCTCTTTAGATACAAAAGGATTCTATTAAAAGAAAGGAAAAATAATTATGTCCAACAAAAAATTAAACATTGCACAGATTCATTGGGGATTTATTCCTATTATCGGAGGAGTAGAAACCCACCTATCTATTTTAATGCCCGAATTAATAAAAAGAGGTCATAAAGTAGGTTTATTAACCGGTTCTGTGGAACAGGAAAAAGTACGCTATCAATACCGGGGAGCAGAAATTTATCGTTCCCCTCTTTTTGACCTTAACTGGCTTTATCAAAGAGGACTGGATGGACTGGAAAAAGAAATTATTCAACTTTATAACACTTTTTTTGACGAACTTAAACCGGATATTGTTCATACTCATAATATGCATTATTTTAGTAAAATTCACATTAAAACTTTAGAAAAAATCTGTAAAAAAAAGGGCATTCCCCTCATCCTTACCGCACATAATGTCTGGGATGATATCCTCTTTTTAAAACTCACCCGGGAAACGAACTGGTCTCACATAATTGCAGTAAGTCACTATATTGAAAAAGAATTATTTGGTGTTGGCTGTAATGATAAAAATACAACCGTAATTCATCACGGAATAGATATCGAAACATTCCAACCCAAAATCAATTCCTCTAATGTCTTGAAAAAACACCCTCAATTAAAAGGGAAAAAAATTGTTTTTCACCCGGCCAGAATGGGTATGGCTAAAGGGTGTGATGTAAGTATAAAAGCAATAAATTTAGTTAAACACCAATTCCCTGATGTATTATTAGTTCTGGCAGGGACAAAAAACATTATTGATTGGGGAGAAAATCAACAAAAAGAAATCGCTTATTTTATTGATTTAGTAAAGACATTCGGTTTAGAAAAAAATGTTTATATTGATGCTTTCAGCCTCCAGGAAATGCCGGAACTATATAATCTCTCTCAGGTTTGCATCTATCCATCTTCTGTTTCAGAACCGTTTGGCCTTACTATGTTGGAAACCCTTGCTTCAGCAAAACCCCTGATTGTAACTAATAGCGGAGGTATGCCTGAAATCGTGAAAGACGGAATTTGCGGATATGTTATCCCCATAAAAGATTTTGAAACGTTAGCCGGTAGAATTAGTATGTTATTAGCCAATGATCAATTACGGGAAAGACTGGGTAGAAGCGGCAGACAAACAGTAAAAAATCATTATACCAAAGAAATTATGATTAATCAGCATTTAGATATTTATTATCAATGTCTTTCTGAAATTAGTAAAAAATAAATTGTTTTTATTTGTAATAATGCAAAATTAAAAGAAGAGTCTTAGTAAATAAGGTTATTTAGTAAAAAATCAAAATATATTTTTCATTAAAAGCGTAATTTTATTTTTATGTCCAGATAAAAAAAAAGGATGCCGATTTTTTCGGCATCCCTTTTTAATTACCTTTTAAAAAACAAATATTTAAAATTAATGTTTTCTTATATGTTTTACATAGGTGTCACAGTCAAAATTTTCTTTGCCTGTTGAGGATAACGGGCAATAAATCTTAATTCATCAGTGGTTAATGGTTTTTGAGTATGCACATTAGCATACCGGACTAAATCTAAAATCTCCGTTGCTTCTTTATCATCTTTGAATTTAATTTCCATTTTACCGTAAACGTTTCTAAATCCCTTTATCCCACCGTATTCACCGGTAGTAATCTGTCGTCCCGTCTCAATTATTTCCGCTTCTCCCCGTCCCAATTCTTCGAAATCGTAAAGTTCATAATTATCCCTATCTTTCAATGCTCCATCTGCATGAATTCCTGATTCATGGGAAAAAGCATTCGCTCCCACTCCCGGTTGATTAATCGGAAGGGGAACATCAAAAGCATAGGAGGCATATTTAGCAATTCTCCACGCTTTTTTAAGATTCACACGTTCATCCAGATAATATTCTTTTCTAAACCCACTCGACTTTTTTATAGCCAGAATTACCGAAACCAAATCGGCATTTCCGGCACGCTCTCCCAAACCATTGATAGTCGTATTAATATAAGCATCCATTCCCCCGTCAATAACCCCCTTTGCCCCTGCTACGGAAGTAGCTACCACCATTCCTAAATCATTATGACAATGCAGTTCTATGGGTAATTGAATTTTTTCGGCCAGTAATTTTGTTCTATCATAAATGGTAAACGGGTCATTAAAACCTAATGTATCACAATAACGAATTCGATCTGCACCGGCTTTTTTTGCCGCCAGAGCAAACTCTATTAAATACGTCATCCTGCTCCGGGAAGCATCCTCAGCATTTACTCCGATACTTTCCGCTCCTAATTTACGCGCCAGATGAACGGCTTTAACCATCTCCTTAATTATCCCTTGATGATCCAATTTCCCCTTAAACTTGTGCTTAATCATTTGTTCTGAAGTGGAAATAGATAAAGCTATATGTTTTAATTGAGGAACCCGTTTAAAAGCAATTTTAACATCATTAGCCATTGCCCGAATCCATCCACTAAGTCTGATGTTATTCAGTTTTCCATCTTTGACTAATTCCAAATTAGCATTTAAATAATTTGCTTCGTGAAAAGTGACAGGAAAACCAAATTCCGATTGAAAAATTCCCATTTCATCAAGATAAATATTAATCATTGTTTTCTGTAGCTTTGCTAATCCCAGCTTTGCTGTCTGTACCCCATCACGATTAGTAACATCAATAAGATAAATCTTATTTTTCGCCATTATTATTCTCCTTTTATTTCATTGAGTAATGTCAAAAATATCTGCACATTTCTGTTCTGATTTCTGTCCATGTAACTACAGGCTTTATAGAGTAAGCCTGCGTATAATTAGCTCCTGTTGCACAAAGCCCATGTCAGGTCGGAGGACAGATTGTATCACAATCCC